>JADZCB010000015.1 GCA_020851775.1 Gammaproteobacteria bacterium | reverse complement strand
TCGATACGCGGCTCACCTCACTCGACTGGCTGGCGCTGCTGCTCGTGCTGATCGGCGGTGTCGACTGGGGCCTCGTCGGCATTTTCCGCTTCGACGTGATCGCCTGGCTGGTCGGCCCGATGTCGACAGCCGCGCGCGTCATCTATGCGCTGGTCGGGATCGCCGCGCTGTATTGCCTGCTGGCCGCCCCGGGATGGCGGCGCGAACGCCGGATTTCGCCGGACTGATCCGCCGCGCGGCGGGCAAGCTTCATTCGAGGCATCGCGCCGCGCGCAACGCGGCGACGAGGCCGTCGAGCTGCGCCGTAGACCATGTCGATCCGGGCGGCAGATGTCCCCATACCGGTCGCGGCCAGCACGCGTCGTCGCGACGCCGGCCGATGACGTGCAGGTGGAACTGCGGCACGACGTTGCCGAGGGCGGCCAAGTTGATCTTGTCGCACATGAAATGGCGCTTGACGAAGATGGCGAGCCGGTCGGCCGTGTCGCAGAGCCGCCGGCGCGATGCTGCCGGCAGCTCGTGGAAATCGAGCGACGCGTCGACGGCGCCGGCGGCCGGCACCAGCACGAACCACGGCACGGCCGCGTTGCGCTGGAGCAGGAGCAGATCACCATCGACGCGCCCGAGCACGTGACAGTCCGCCGCGAGCTGCGGATGCAGCTCCGTCGGCGCGTCGGTGCCCGAGGACATCAGACGTAACGCGAATGCACTCGCACCGCATCGACGACGATGGGGCAGTCGAGGTATTCGAGCAGCGGCGCCTGGCCCCAGGCGGCGGTCATGTTCTTCTTCCACTCATCGTTGTACCAGGCCTGCGCCTTCGCCTTCGATTCCCACAGGTAGATGCCGCCG
Source organism: Gammaproteobacteria bacterium (assembly GCA_020851775.1). Lineage (GTDB taxonomy): Bacteria > Pseudomonadota > Gammaproteobacteria. The sequence goes on along the minus strand of JADZCB010000015.1, from coordinate 15,999 downwards.
GCAGACTCACCGTCCTCGGACAGGAAGTAGTACTTGCGGATGAGGCCGTCGAGCTTCTCGTACTTGACGACGCTGGCCTGCAGCTTCTGTTCGAATTCGGCGCGATTGCCGGCGGGCACCGGAAAACGGACGTGGGTGATGATCATTGAGGTCTCCTCGTGAGGTCGTTGAACGGCACGGCAGCCGACGGTCCGACTACAGTCCCAGGTTGCCCGGCGACAGGATGCCGGCCGGGTCGAGCGCCGCCTTGAGGCGGCGCAGCGTCGCATGATACGGGGCCATGCGACTGACTTCCGCAGCCCATTGCTTGCCGCACTTGTACGGAATGCAGCCGGCGGCGCGCAGCGCGCCTGCACAGTCCTGCAAGGCCGCGAGTACTTCGTCCCACTGCGTCGCTTCGTCGTAGAAGGCCATCACGCCGCCGTGCAGACCGCGACGGCACAGCACCACCGCACCTCCCCACGTCAACGCGGGACGGGACGCGCGACAGCCCGCGAGGACGTCCAGGAAATCCGGCATCCGCGCGGTCGGCAGTGACGCCATCAGGATCCCGCAACGCGAGCGCGCGAAGTAGCCGGCAAACGAATACCAGTAAATCTGATCGCCGCGCAGGCGTTCGAAATAGATCTCGTCGAAGAGCGGGAACGCGTCGCCGCCGTGTTGCCGCGCAAGGGCCAGAGTCCGCGCCTCGGCGCGCGCGAGATCGTCCGGCTCACCGCCGAAGTCCAGTCCGATGCAGAAGCCCGGCAGACCGGCCGGATCGAGCGCCGGCCGTGCGGCGCCGACGCGGGCGCGGATCGTTGCCGCTTCATAACCGCTGCCATACCACACGTGCTCGAGCAACTCGCCGCGTTGCAGTTCGGTGACGAACGCGCTGGCGGCGCCCGGATCGGCAAACCCGTAGCAGGCCGTGCGCCGTGCGGCCGGCAACGGATGGAGCCACAGCGCGATCTTCGTGATCACGCCGAGCGTCGCGTCGCCGCCGAGGACGAGTCCGCTCAGATCGGGCCCGATGCCGTAGCGATGGAAGAACCCCGCGTCCTGCGCGGCGGCACTGCCGGTACGCAGCAGCGTGCCATCGGCCAGCACGACTTCGAGGCCGACGACTTCGTCGGCAAAACTTTGGAACCGCGCCGAGCCCGTGCCGAGTGCATGCGCGGCAGCGGCACCGCCGATCGTCGCGGTCGGTGCCGTCGACGGTATGATGCCGATCGTCAATCCCAGCGGCGTCAGCGTCTGTGCCAGCGTCCCGAAACGCACGCCCGGCTCGACGACGACGACCCCGCGATCGGCATCGATGTCGACGATGCGATCGAGCCCGCCGAGATCGAGCACGACGCCGCCGGCCACGGGGTTGACGCCGCCCGCGTACATCGTGCCGCCGCCGCGGACATAGATGGGCACGCGCGCGGCCGACGCCTCGCGCAGCACCGCGGCAATCTGCGCGCCGTCACGCGGGCGCACGACCTGCGTCGCGCGGCCCGGGCGCAGCGCCGAGCAGTCGCGCTGATACCCGAGCAGATCGAGCGGGGCGTCGAGCGACAGCGCACCGTCGGGCGCGCGCAGCAGCGGACCGAGCACGGTGCCATCGTTCATGTCGGTGCACCGATCCGGGTGTGAGTGGTGAGGAACTCGGCGAGACCGAGCACCGGCGCCGACGGCGCGCTGCGCGCGGCGTCCTCGAGATGCGCGCGGCAGCGCGGATCGCCGACGACGATGACGTCGGCCTGCGCCGGTGCGACGAGGCGCGCGGCGGCCATGCGCAGCGCCGACTCGCCGGCGACGGCGCTCATCGTGCCGGCAGCCCCGCAGCAGACGGCGTGCGCGCTGCCATGCGCGTCGTTGACGGGCGTGATGCCGCAGCGCGCGAGGATCTCGCGCAGCGGGTCGTCGACGCGCGCCTCGTCCGGGCGCCGCGCTGCGCAGCCGTCGAACGCATGCACGCGCAACCCCGCGGTCACGTCGATCCGCAGGCGTCCCGCCGCCAGAATCTCGCGCAGCCATTCACCGAACGTGTGGACCCCGGCGCGTCCGGTCGCGGCCCGCCGCCAGCCCGGCGCACATTCGAGGCCGCCGACGACGACACGCGTCGTGGTGAGACCACGTACGAGCGCCGCTTCCGCCTGTGCGGCGTCGTCGTTGCAACCCGCTTCGCGCAGCGGTCCACCACAGCAACGATCGGCAGCGCCGCGCCACGCGACGCGTTCACCTGCCGCCTGCATCACGCGCACCTGCGCCACCGCTTCGCCCGGCGCCCGCCACGCGGCGGCACAGCCCGGCGCATACAGCAGCGTCGCCTCGTCATCGGCGAAGGCGAGCGCGGCAGCCCAGTCGACGCGCGATGCCGCAGACAACGCATACGGATTGCCGTGTGTGCGCATCGCCGCACGCAATGCCGCGACGGGTTCGGGCGCATGGCCGCGCGCGACGAGCACGGCGCGCAGGCTCGCGCCAATCTGGGCCGGCCGCAGTCCGATCGGGCAGACTGCCTCGCAATGACCGCAGCCGGTGCACGCGAACACACGTTCGGCGAGGGCGCCTTCGTCGATCGCCGCGCCCTCGAACCAGGCCCGCGCGGCGAGCAGATAGCCGCGACCGGACCAGCTCACGACGGGCCGGTGATGCATGATCGTCGGGCACACGTGATCGAGGCCACGCTCGGCCCAGGTCGCGTCGACGCAGTAGCTGCAGTCGGCACAGTGGTAATAGTCACGCGCAAATTCGGCGAGCTGCGCGGGGATGTCGTCGGCGCCGGGCGCCGTCGCGCTGCTCACGCCCGCTTCTTCAGCCAGCGCGCCACGTTGCGCGCGTGCGTCGCAAGGTAGGGATCGCGCAGGAACCTGTCGTAGAACGCCGTCTCGAGGCGGTGCGCCTGGGTGTAGAAGCGCATGTAGATCGTCGGCACCGTGCCTGGGAATTTGCCGTAGGTCGCGTGGATGTACTCGGCAATCGCCACCACCGCATCGATCAGCGCCGGCGCCGGCGGCTGCGCTTCGGCCTTGATCGTCGCATTGTCGAGGAACGGCCCGGGCGTCGCGGGATCGTACGTGCCGCCCTTGCCGAATTTCAGTTCGACATAGGCCTCGACCGCCGCGCGCATGTCCTGGTGGAAGGGCGGGCAATAGCCTTCATAGACGCCACGCAGGCCGACGGGATTCGGCACCCCCCACCGTGGATTCGTCTCGAACGTGAAACCGAGTCCGGGGACGCCCTTGGCGGCGGCGGCTCCCATCAGCGAGAACGGGCTGATCCCGGAGAAGAACCAGCCGCCGAGCCCGATGGCCTGCAACGCGAGCGCGATATTGTGCCCGATGTCGCCCATCTCGACGCTCGAGCAGGACAGGATGTACTGCTCGAGGTACGACAGCGCGTATTGCTTGTCCGGATTCAGCAGGCCGCTCTTGAAGAACGGCTCGAGCTCGCCGGCCGGCCGGCCGTGGAGGTCGTCGAACACGGTGTAGCCGGAGCCGGCGACGACGAACAGAAAGCCGAGCAGTTCTTCGGAGACGTTGGCGACGGGCATGAACACGGTCGAACCCGGCACGTTCGCGTTCCACAGATTGTGCGCGCTGTAGTGCGGTTCCTCGCGCGGCAGTTCGATGCGTGTCGCGGCGAGCTGGCGCGCGCGATCCTTCACACCTGCGATCAGACGTTCGGCATCCGACAGGCGATCGTGCGCCCAGTTGCCGTCGTCGCCGGCGTCGCGCGTGCTGACGAACCACGTTCCGGTATCGTCGGTGTAGAACAGATCGCAGTTGCCGATGCCGGCGGCGGCCGGCGCGGTGCGCCCGGTATAGCGTGCGGCATAGGTCGCGAGACCGGGTTCGGCGGCCGAGTACGGAATGCCGAAGTGATGTCCCGACACGCCGAGTCCGGCCGCGATCAGCAGCGAGCGCTCGAAATCGTCGAGCCCGACAGGCGGCTTCTCGCTCTTGAACTGCAGCGGACCGCCCGGGATCTCCATGCCCCAGCCGAAGCGGCGCGAGCGACGTCCGAACAACGCGGAGTACAGCGGGAAATCACCGCATTCGGCGAGCAGCGCGTTCCATTCCGCGACCTGCGCGACACCCGGCGCAGCACCACGCGCCGGCATGCCCGGCGGGGTCGCGGCGTCGGCGCGCCGCACGCCGCCGCCTGCCGCGGCCGCGAGGCCGGACAGGAACAGAAACGCGCGACGGGACAGGCGGCCGCCGAACGTTGCCGGGCGGGCGGTGGGAGGCGTTTCGGACATGGAATGACTCCAGCCTTGCAACAAGGGCGCGATGGTAACCCGGTTGCCGCCGGGGCCGATAACGATCGCACCCGGTACCCGAGCGCAGGCGATTCGTGCGACGCTTGTGCCATGCCGAACGTACCGGATCGATCGATGACCCGTTTCGTCCCGACTCTCGCCGATTTCGCCGCTGCGCTGGCCGATGGCAGCCACGTCGCGATTCCGCCCGACTACAGTGGCGTCGCGCTCGCCGCGACGCGTGCGCTCATCGCCCGCAAGGCGCGCGGGCTGCGGCTCGTCGCCGTGCCACAGGCCGGCTTGCAGGCCGACATCCTGATCGGCGCGGGCTGCGTCGCCGCGATCGAGACCGCCGGCAACAATCTCGGCGAGTGGGGTCTCGCGCCGCGCTACACCGACGCGATACAGCGCAATGAACTGCGCATCCTCGATGCCACGTGCCCGGCGTTGCATGCCGGTCTGCAGGCGGCGGAGAAAGGCATTCCGTTCATACCCCTGCGCGGCATCCTCGGCTCGGATCTGTTGCGCATCCGGCCGGACTGGCGGGTGATCGACAACCCGTACGGCGAACATGATCCGATCGTCCTCATTCCCGCCATCCGGCCGGACGTCGCGCTGTTCCATGCACCGTGCGCCGATCGCGACGGCAATGTCTTCGTCGGCGTGCGCCGCGAACTGATGACGATGGCACATGCGGCCGCACGGACGCTCGTCACGATAGAGACGATCCACGAGGGCCGGCTGCTCGACGATCCCGCGCTCGCGGCCGGCACGCTGCCTGCGCTGTACGTCGACACCCTCTGCGTCGCGCCGGGCGGCATGCACCCGCTGCCGTTCGGGAACGATCGCGGCGACGATGCGGCAGTCGCCGCCTACGTGCAGGCTGCGCAATCGCGCGCAGGTTTCGACGCCTGGCTCGCGGCCTGGCTCGCGGAGGCGGCATGAGCGCGTTCACCCCTGCGGAATTGATGGCCGTGACGATGGCGCGGCTGCTCGACACGTCGCGGCACGTCGCCGTCGGTGCGTTGTCACCGCTGCCGGCCACGGCGGCGCTGCTCGCGCAGGCGCTGCGTCCGGCGCTGCGGGTGACGATACTCGGCAGTCGCCGGCACCTCGCGTTCACCGACGGCGGCCGCGAACTGTTCGACTGCGCCGCCCAGGGTCGCATCGACACCTTCTTCCTCAGCGGCGTGCAGATCGACGGCGACGCGAACATCAACCTCGTCGCGACCGGCGACTACGCGCAGCCGACCAAGCGCTTCCCCGGCAGCTTCGGCTCGGCCTATCTCTATTCGCTGGTGAAGACGGTGATCCTGTTCAAGCCCGAACACACGCCGCGCGTGCTCGTGCCACGCGTCGACTTCATCAGTGCGGCCGGCGTGTCTCCGCCGCACGAATACCGCCCTGGCGGTCCGCGTCATCTCGTGACGGGACTCGCGCTGTTCGATTTCATCGACCGACGGTTCGTGTTGAGGAGCGTGCATCCCGGGCACACGGCGGACGAAGTCGCCCGTGCGACGGGCTTCGAGTACGCCGCCGATGCCGTGACCGAAACACCTGCGCCGAGCGCGGAGGAACTCGCCGCACTGCGCGGACCGGTCCGCAGCGATGTGGCGGAGACCTACCCGCGCTTCGCGGCGAAGTCCTTCGGCGTTTGAGTTGTCGTGCTTCCTGTGGGCGCTGTTGAATCCAGCCACCGAGAACACGAAAGCGCGCGGTATCGCTATGCTTTCGGATCCAGCAGCAACTGCCGCGCGCGTTCGAACATGTTCGACAGCGTCAGCGCCATCATTTCCCAGATCGGATCGTGGCGCTGCCCGCGGCGGTGCAGCTTGACGTTGAGACAGCCGATCGAGGCGAGGCGGAAACCGGCGAAGGCCTGGAACCACGGAATGTCCGGGTAGCGCCGGCCCATGCCCGCTTCGTAGCGCTCACGCAGTTCGGCGGTCGGCGGCGGGTGGATGGCGCTCCATTCGTCGACCCAGTTGTGCCGATCGGCTGCCATCATCAGCCAGCCGATGTCGAGCAACTGCGCCCCGATGCCGGCGAGTTCCCAGTCGATGATGCCGGTCATGCGATCGTCCGCATAAAGACAATTGCCGGGCTGGTAGTCGCCGTGGAACACGCCAATCGGATCCGAGGACGGCATGGTCTTCAGCAGCAGCGCCTCGACTTCCTCGGCCTGCGTGATCCAGTGCGGCTCCGGCGCATGGAGATAGACCTTGCGCCAGCGCCCGATCATTTCGTCGAGGGGCTGCGGCGCCTCCCAGCCGGCAAGCCGTGAGCGCCAGTCGAAGCGGTGGATCAGAGGCAGCACATCGACGCACTGGCGCCACAGCCGCTCGGTCTGCTCCTTGTCGCGTGTGAAGGACGCATGCGGATCCCAGACGAAGAACACGCGTCCCGGCAGACGCTCCATCACGATGAACGGCACGCCGAACCAGTGTTCGTTCTCGTCCGCCCATGGCACATCCGGCACCGGCAGGCCCGCGCCGTGCAGCGCGCGCAGCAGCGGTGCCTGACGATAGACGTCCGTGTTGCCGCGCCGCGCGACTCCCTTGGGCGGGATCTTCAGCACGTAGCGGCCGTCGACGTCACGGGTGCCCTTGCGTCGCGTCTCGAACAGGAAGGTCAGGCCCGCATGCCCGTCGGACTCGTGGAGTCCCGCGAGTTCGTGATCGGCGCCGATACGGTCGTGGATGAAGGTCTGGAGATTGGCCTCGAGTTGCGGATCGATCATGGCGGGCGTGTCGCTCAGTCTGCGTCGCGGTTGAAAAGTTCGGGCGCCTGCCGCTTCACCTTCGCGTCTTCGGTCCAGTAGCGCCTGGCCCAGATCCCGTCGTAGGCCTCGCCCTCGAGCGGCATGCGCCAGCTGCGGACTTCCGCATCGACCAAGACCACGCGGCACAGCGCGCGCGGCTGATCGTCGGTGCCGTCGACATAGGCGTTCGCATCACCGACCGGCAGATAGCGCTGCGCGATGCGCCGGTAGCGGTCGCGCCAGAGGTCGTCCGCGCCAACCTCGTGCACGATCGTCGCCGTGCCGCGGACGATGAGCTTGCGATACGGCAGGCTCCCTTCGTCGATGCACAGCGCGACACGTGGATCGCGGCGCAGATGTCGCAGCCATTCGGAGTGCTGGCGCGGCGTGAACCAGATCGCGCCGTCCTCGTACACGAACCAGATCGGACACAGGTGCGGTGCGCCGGATTCGTCCAGCGTGCCGATGTCCATGATGAGACCCGGGGTCCCGGTCAGAAAGGCCTCGCGTTCGGCCGTGCTCAGTTTCGGCATGGCGCTCCCCTGTTCCGATGATGCGAGTACATGCGACCGATGAGCCAGCCGCAACGTCGCGCTGCGCAAGACGCCTCTGCATCCTAGCAGGCACTGTGCACCTTGCGCGCGCCGGTCGCCGAGGAATGTATCCGGCGCCGTCACCCGGGAACGGCACCCGGTGATCGATATTTACGCGCAGCTATTTACAATGCGGTCATCCCGGCCCGTGGCGACGCGCAATGATCGATCGCAAATACATCGGCTACACCTCGCCGCCGTTTACGACCGAAGTCGAACGCGGGCGGCTGCGCTTCTTCGCGCAGGCCATCGGCGAGACCGACCCCGTCTACACCGACGAAGCGGCCGCGCGCGCCGCCGGCCATCCGTCGCTGCCGGTGCCGCCGACCTTCTTCTTCTGCCTCGAGATGGATCGGCCCGACCCTTATGGCTGGTTCGACGATCTCGGCATCGATTTGCCGAAGGTGCTCCACGGCGAGCAGCGCTTCGTCTACCACCGCCTCGCCCATGCCGGCGATCGCCTGCGCTTCGACTCGACCGTCGTCGATCTCTACGAGCGCAAAGGCGGGCTGCTGGACTTCGTCGTGCAGGACAACGTGATCACGAACCAGCGCGACGAACGCGTCGCCGAGTTCCGGCGCACGCTGGTGATCCGTCATGGCTGAGGGACTGCGCCATGCGCGCGTCGAAATCGGCGATGCGCTGCCTCCGCTCGTGTGTCCGCCGGTCACACGCCTGATGCTCGCGCTGTACTGCGGCGCCTCGGGCGACCACAATCCGCTGCACGTCGACATCGACTTCGCGCACGATGCGGGGCTCGACGACGTGATCGCGCAGGGCATGCTGGTGATGGCCTGGATGGGTCGCGCGCTGACGGCGCAGGTGCCGCAGGCGGCGATTCGCGAATTCGGCACACGCTTTCACGCGATGACCCGCGTCGGCGACGCGCTCGTCTGCCACGCGACAATCGTCGAAAAAATGTCCGGTGACGGCGAGCCACGCGTGCGCGTCGCCATCGAGGCCCGCGACCAGCGCGGCGAACTGAAGGCGACGGGCGATGCGCTGATCGCCCTCCCCGCCTGATCCGACGGACCACGCACTACGGAGACTCATCATGGGACCACTGGCCGGAATCACCGTCATCGAACTCGCTGGCATCGGCCCCGGGCCGTTCGCCGCGATGATGCTCGCGGACATGGGCGCAAACGTCATCCGCATCGATCGCGCGCGCGGTGACGAACCGGGCGTGCGGGTGCCTTATCGCATGAATGTGATGAACCGCGGCCGGCGCTCCGTCGCGGTGAATCTGAAGTCGCCGGCCGGTGTCGAGACGGTGCTGAAGCTCATCGAGAAGGCCGATGCGCTGATCGAAGGTTTCCGGCCCGGGGTCACCGAACGCCTCGGTCTCGGCCCGGACGTCTGCCTGAAACGCAATCCGCGGCTCGTCTACGGGCGCATGACGGGCTACGGGCAGGACGGCCCGCAGGCGTCGGTCGCCGGTCACGACATCAACTACATCGCGCTGTCCGGCATGCTGTCGATGATCGGCGAGCGCGATCGCAAACCGGTACCGCCGCTGAATCTCGTCGGCGACTTCGGTGGCGGCGGCATGTTCCTCGCGTTCGGCGTCGTCTGCGGCATTCTCGAGGCGCGCGGCTCGGGGCGGGGTCAGATTGTCGACACCGCGATGGTCGAAGGTGCGGCGATGCTCGGCAACATTTTCCAGAGCTTCCGCGCAATGGGTCAGTTGTCGCCGCGCCGCGGCGACAACATCCTCGACGGCGGCGCGCACTTCTACGACACCTACGAGACCAGGGACGGCGGCTACATGGCGATCGGCGCGATCGAGCCTCCGTTCTACAAGAAGCTGCTCGAACTGATGGGACTGAACCAGGCCGAGTTCGAACCGCAGATGGACCAGACGCGCTGGCCCGAGTGGAAACGACGCTTCGCCGACGTCTTCAAGACCAGGACGCGTGACGAATGGTCGGCACTGATGGTCCACGAGGACGCCTGCGCAATGCCGGTGCTGTCGCTCGACGAAGCAGCCGCGCATCCCCACAACAAGGCGCGCAAGTCGTTCGTCGAGTTCGCCGGTGTCGAACAGGCGGCGCCCGCGCCGCGCTTCAGCCGGACGGTACCAGCGTTGACCCAGCCGCCGGCGGAGCCCGGCGAGCACACCGACGCCGTGCTCGCCGAATTCGGCTTCACCGCGGTGGAGATTGCGCATCTGCGCGAACAGGGTGCGCTGATCTGATTGGTTCAGACGGCGCCTCGCCATGGAGATCGTGTCCGGCGCCGAGTGGGCGCTGATCGCGCTCGCGGCCTTCGTCGCCGGCGGCGTCAATGCGCTGGCCGGCGGCGGCACGTTGCTGACGTTCCCGGTCCTCACCGCCGCGGGTCTGCCCGCCGTGACGGCCAATGTCACCAACAGCGTCGCGCTGTGTCCCGGCTATTTCGGCGGTACGTTCGCCCAGCGCCGCGATCTGCGTGGCCAGGGCGCGCGTCTGCGTCTTTTGCTGCCGATCGGCGCCGTGTGCGGCGTGCTCGGCGGCTGGCTGTTGCTGGTGTCCGGCGAAAAGCTGTTCCGCGCACTCGTGCCGTGGCTCATCCTCGGCGCCTCCACGCTGCTCGCGCTGCAGGACCCGGTCAGACGCTACCTCGTCGCACGTGCGACACGCCGTGACGCTCACGCGTTTCCGCTCAACGCCGCCAGCCTGCCGATCGGGCTCGCCGCCGTCTACGGCGGCTACTTCGGCGCCGGCCTCGGCGTGATCATGCTGGCGACGCTCGGCCTCACCGTCGACGACACGCTGGCGCGGCTGAACGCGCTGAAGCAGGCGCTCGCCTTCGTCATCAACATCACCGCTGCGATCTACTTCCTGTTCTCCGGCCACGTTGCCTGGAGCGTGGCCGGCGTGATGGCCGTCTCAGCCCTGCTCGGCGGCGCCGCGGGCGGCCGGCTCGCGGGGCGCCTGGACTCGGTGCTGCTGCGGAGAATCGTCGTCGCGATCGGGGTGGCGGTCGGCGTGTTCTATCTGACGCGGGATGGATGATCCGAACGCTCAGAGCACCTCGCGCAGATGCGCCGGCAGATCCTGCACGGCGATCCCGCCGAGGTCCTTGTCGAGCGTCGCCTTGACCACCGCCTCGGTGTGCTTGTCGAGCGCCTCGCGCAGGTGACCGAGGAACTTCGGGCCGGCGACGAGCACGAGGCCATCGAACTTCTTGGCCTCGTGCGCCGTCTTCAGCATCGCGGCGAGCGACTGCGCGAACTCGACGGCGAGATGCTCGGTCGGTGACTGCTCGGTGCCGACGCCGTGCCGCTGCTCACCCATCCGATCGTGGACACGGCCCGGGCGATCGGCCTCGATGTCGCGCGGGCGCAGCCGCCCCTCGTCGAACGCGATGTCGTCGACGAGGTTCAGCGCGGACTGCGCGCCGGACGACGAAAAGACGCGCGCGCCGCTGCGATGGGCGACCAGGATCCAGTTCGTGCTCATTTATAGTCTCCTCACTGCTGTAAGTTGGTCTGACGAAGGAAATCCAACGTTCGGCGCCACGACAAAGACCTTGGGCTTCCTTCGTCAACTCAACCTACCATAGCTGTCATTGACTCCGCTGCTTCAGCACGACCGGCACGCGCCGGCGGCCGAACTGCTGGCTCTTGTCGAATGCTTCGAAGCGCCCGGCGAGTGGCACGCGGCAATGCGGGCAGCGGCCGTCGGCATCGAGCACGTAGTCCTCGATTTCGTACCAGTCACGCCGGATCAGCGGCGCGCGGCAGTTCGTGCAGGACGTCGTGTCGCCGGCGCGATCATGCACGTTCCCGACATAGACGTGCTGAAGACCGGCATCGAGTGCGATACGACGCGCGCGCCGCAGCGTGCCGGGCGGCGTCGCCGGCACGTCCTGCATGCGGAAGTCCGGATGGAAGGCCGAGAGGTGCAGCGGCACCTGCGGCCCCAGCTCGTCGCGCACCCAGGCTGCCAGCCGCCCGATCTCCTCGTCGCTATCGTTGTGGCCGGGGATCACCAGCGTCGTGATCTCGGTCCACACCTGCGTCTCGTGCACGAGGTATTTCAGTGTGTCGAGCACCGGCTGCAGATGCGAACCGGTCAGCTTGTAATAGAAGTCCTCGGTGAAGGCTTTCAGATCGACGTTCGCGGCATCCATCGCGGCGAAGAATTCACGGCGCGGCGCGTCGTGCACGTAGCCGGCGGTGACGGCCACGGTCTTCAGCCCGAGCGCGCGGCAGTCGGCGGCGACATCGAGCGCGTACTCCGCGAAGATCACCGGATCGTTGTACGTAAAAGCAACGCTGCGACAGCCGAGACGGGCGGCAGCCTGCGCAATCTCGGCCGACGATGCCTGGTCCATCAGGCGGTCCATGTCACGCGTCTTGCTGATGTCCGAGTTCTGGCAGAACTTGCAGGCGAGATTGCAGCCGGCCGTGCCGAAGGACAGCACGCTGGTCCCGGGATAGAAATGCGCAAGCGGCTTCTTTTCGATCGGATCGACGCAGAAACCCGACGAGCGTCCGTAGGTCGTCAGCACCATGCGCTCGCCTTCACGCTTGCGCACGAAACAGGCGCCGCGCTGGCCATCGTGCAGGCGGCAGTCGCGCGGACACAGATCGCATTGCAGACGGCCGTCGGCGGCGACGTGCCACCAGCGTGCCGGGTGGGCCGACTCGGCGACCCGGGGGGCGAGAATCGTGCTCATGCTTCGCTCCACTTGCGCACGCCATAGCGTGCAATCTCGACATCCGGGGCCCAGAAATCGCCCGGCAGGCCCGCCTTGCGTTTGAGCTGCGCGAGGAATTCGCGCGGCGTCGGCAATTGCGCCCAGACCTGCGGCAGGAAAGTCGCACGCTGCCGTCCATGCGCGAGCACGACGCCATCGATGCCCGGGCGCAGCGCCGCGAGTGCCTCCGACTCGCTGTTCACCGCCAGCGGCTCGGGTGGCGTCAGCAGCGACACCTCGATGTTCACGCGTGGCAGCTCGCTCGCCGCGAGCGGCGCGAAGCGCGGATCGTCGAGCGCGGCGGCGATCGCATTCGCAACCACGTCCTCGCGCAGCGGCCGGTCCGCCTCGAGGCTGCCGATGCAGCCACGCAAGCGGCCGTCCTCCATCAATGTGACGAACACCGCACCGGCAGCATCGAGCCGCGCGTCGGTGCGTTCATCACGTGGCGTCGCCGGCGCCGTGCGGCCGCCGACGGCGCCGGCGATGGCGTCGCGCGCGAGCTCCACCAGCGCACGACCCAGACGCGACTCGTCGTCCTCCTTCGTTTCATTGGTGCCGGCACCGAACAGCACCGCGACATAGCCGACGACCTGATCGTCCGGTCCCGCGGTATCGCCGGAATTGCGCAGATCGACGACCTCGGCCTCGAGGCCGGTTCCGCGCAGCGCCGTCAACAGACCGTTCACCGCTGTCGCGCCGCAGGCCTGGTCATGCGACAGCGTCGCACGGCCTTGCCTGATCAGGTCGACGGTCGCGCGATCGGTCGCGGCCGCCTCGGCATAGGGCAGGTAATGCGACAGATCCGAACTGATGACGATCAGCGTTTCCGGCCCGCCCCACACGGCACGCAACACGTCGGCGACTTCGTCGGCCGTGGCCCGCCCGACGACGAGCGGCAGCAGCGTGAAGTGCTCGAGAACGCGCTGCAGGAACGGAAGCTGCACTTCGAGTGCATGCTCGCTCGCATGCGCACGCGGGTGGACGACGACTTGCGGCAACGTACTCACGCGCGCGACGAGCGCCTCGTCGATCGGCACTGCGCCGAGCGGCGTCGAGAATGCGGTGGTACCGGGCAGCGCCAGCCCGTGCACGGCAACGCGATGTGCCGGCCCGAGCAGCACGACGCGATGGATGCGGTGACGCGCCGGCGCGAGCGCACGATACGCCGTCGCCGCGACGGGCCCGGAATACACGTAGCCCGCATGCGGCACGATGATGGCTTTCGGGATCTCACCGGTGCGCACGGACGCGGCCTCGAGACAGGCATCGACATCGCGCGCGAGACGCGCGGGATCGTGGGGATAGAAACTCCCGGCCACCGCCGGCGGGCGCACGTGTGTCGTCACAGCAGTCTCCTTGTCTCGTCGCTGAAAGAGAACCGCGCATCGCTTCTTCCGTGACACGTGTGCGCCGGCTCTGTCCCCCAGATGGGGGCGTCGCAGGTGTTCTCAAGGGCGGCCCGAAGGGACTCGCGCCCAGGTTTTTCAGTATAGTCCCGACCCCTGTCTGCCGGCCGGCCGCAGCCGGTGTTCATCACTGCCCGAGGAATCACGTGTCCGACTACAACCTGAATCTGAAACGCATCGTCGAACGCCCCGAGCGTTACTTTCCGCGCAACGAACTGCTGACCCGCGCCGACGACGGACCGATCTTCCGCTACACCTACCGCGAATACTGCTCACGCGTGCGCCGCGTCGCGAGCGCGCTCGATCGCATCGGCGTGGCGGCAGGCGATCGCGTCGCAACGCTGATGTGGAACAACCACCAGCATCTCGAGCTGTATTTCGCCGTGCCTTGCGCGGGCCGTGTGCTGCATACGGCGAATCTCCGCCTGTCGGACGAGCATCTTGCCTACACGATCAACCACGCCGGTGACACCGCCGTGTTCTTCTCGCCGGATCTGCTCACGCAGGTCGAGAGCATCGCGCCACTGCTGAAGACGGTGAAGGTTTACGTCGTGCTCGGCGAGGGGGTGCCGGACACCACGCTCGCGCCGATCTACGCCTATGAAGATCTCGTCGCGCACGGCGATCCCGGCTACGAGTTTCCGGAGATCGACGAACGCGCACCGGCCTCGATGTGCTTCACATCGGCGACGACCGGCAACCCGAAGTGCGTCGTCTACTCCCATCGCGGCATCTACCTGCACTCGCAGGCGATCTGCAACGCGGACATCATGGCGATCTCACAGTACGACACGATCCTGCCGATTTCTCCGATGTTCCACGTCAACTCCTGGGGTGTGCCCTTTGCCGGCGTATGGATGGGATCGAAGTTCGTGTTTCCCGGCCAGCGCCCGCATGCCGAGGATCTGCTGAAGCTGATCGACGAGCATCGCGCGAGCTTCTGCTACGGCGCGGTCACGGTCGGCATCGACATGATGAACCTGCTCGAGCGGCAGCCTTTCGACATCACGAGCCTGCGTGCGCTGATGCTCGGCGGTTCGGCGACGCCGGCCTCGGTGATGCATTACTTCCGCGAGCGCCACGGCGTCATCGTCTACACGGCGTGGGGTTCGACCGAATGCGCGCCGATCGCCACCGCCGTCTGCATCAAACGCGATCAGCGCGATCTCGATCTCACCGACGAGATCGCGATCCGCGTACGCCAGGGTCTGCCGGTACCCGGGGTCGAGATGAAGGTGCTCGATGACGATGGCCACGCAGTGCCGTGGGACGACAAGGCGGTCGGTGAGGTCTACGTGCGCGGGCCCTGGATCGCGACGAGCTACCTGAACGAGCCGCGCAGCAAGGAGAGCTTCATCGACGGCTGGTGGAAAAGCGGCGACATCGCCGCGGTCAATACGGACGGCGTGATCCGGCTCGTCGATCGCGCCAAGGATCTGATCAAGTCAGGCGGCGAATGGATTTCTTCGGTCGATCTCGAAAACACCCTGATGGCACATGCCGGCATTCGTGAAGCGACGGTCGTCGGCCAGCCGCACGAGAAATGGATCGAACGCCCGATTGCCTTTCTCGTCGCCGATCCCGCCGCGCCGCGCCCGGGCGACGCCGAGCTGCGCGAGCATCTTTCGGCGCACGGTATCGCCCGCTGGTGGCTGCCCGACCGCTTCGTGTTCCTCGATGCCCTGCCCAAGACCGGTGTCGGCAAATTCGACAAGAAGCTGCTGCGCCAGCAGATAGACGCATATGTCGCGCAAGGCAGCGTCGCTGCGTAGTGTGCCGGTTCAAGCGCCGAATGAATTGCGTTCAGGTACGGAGAAAGACATGGATTGATTGGCGGTCCGGATACGCCGGCGCTAATGCAAGCGTCGATGGACCGGAGGCTCGCGACCAACTCCCTTCTTTCTCCGTGCCCTCCGTGGCTGGATTCGATTCGTCAGCCCACGAGCAGCGCACAAGCCCGGAATCCGCTGCGCTTCTTCCGATCGGCGAAGCCTTCGCTCAGACGGGTTTAGCAAGGATTTCCTGCAGTGGCTGGCCGCCGACACCGGTGATGGCGATGTGGCCGTAGTAGCGCACGGAAATGCGCAGGAAGCGGAACCGCCAGCGATCCGCGTCGCGCTGCATGCGGTGCTGGTAGGTGCCGATCAGCACGAGGTCGTTGGCGAGGATCTCGAAGAAATAGGCGAGCGTCGTCGCCTCGTCACCCTTCAGTCTGATCTGCATGTTGGTGCTGAGGTGGCCGGTCGAGAACAAGCCTTTCGGAATGTTCGCACCGGTCTCGATCGCGGGCTTGTAGAAGCGCTCGACGATTTCCTCGCG
>JADZCB010000014.1 GCA_020851775.1 Gammaproteobacteria bacterium | reverse complement strand
GCCGATGATCTGTACACCGACCGGCAGCCCGTAGACGAAGCCTGCGGGCATCGAAAGTGCAGGAAGACCGGCGAGATTGACCGCCGTGGTGTAGACGTCGGACAGGTACATCGCCAAGGGATCATCGCTCTTCTGACCGAGCGCGAATGCGGTCCCGGGCGTAGTCGGACCGAGAATCAGGTCGACCTCGGCGAAAGCCGCCACGAAATCCTGCTGAATCAGCCGACGGAGCTGCTGCGCTTTGCGGTAGTACGCGTCGTAATAGCCAGCCGACAGCGCGTACGTGCCAACCAGAATCCGACGTTGCACCTCGGCGCCGAAACCTTCGGCACGACTGCGCGTGTAGAGATCGAACAGATCCGAAGGATCCTCACAGCGGTGACCGAAGCGTACGCCATCGTAACGGGAGAGGTTCGATGAACACTCGGCCGACGCGACGACATAGTAGGCCGGGATCGCGTAGCGCGAATGCGGCAAGTCGACCTCGCGCGTCGTTGCGCCGAGCCGTCGCAGCACCTCGATGACCGCGTCGACCGCGGCGCGTACACCGCCATCCAGCCCATCGCCGAAGTACTGACGCGGCAGACCGATGCGCAGACCGGCGAGCGGCGCATCGAAAAGGCGCGTGAAGTCTTCCGCCGGTCGTGCGACCGACGTCGAATCACGGGCACAGTGGCCGGCAATCGCGTTCATCAGGAGCGCACAGTCGGCGGCGGTCAAGGCCATCGGGCCACCCTGATCGAGGCTCGACGCGAATGCGATCATTCCCCAGCGCGACACGCGGCCGTAGGTCGGTTTGAGACCCGTGATCCCGCAGAGTGCCGCCGGTTGGCGGATCGAGCCGCCGGTATCGGTGCCGGTGGCGACGGGCGCCAGGCGGGCGGCGACGGCCGCTGCGGAACCGCCGGACGAGCCCCCTGGTACGCGATCGTGTTGCCACGGATTGCGCACGGCACCGTACCAGCTCGTCTCGTTCGACGAGCCCATCGCGAATTCGTCCATGTTGGTCTTGCCGAGCATGACCATGCCGGCCGCCGTGAGCTTCTCGACGACTGTCGCGTCGTAGGGGGCGATGAAGTTGTCGAGCATGCGGGACGCGCAGCTCGTGCGCAGACCCCGAGTACAGAAGATGTCCTTGTTGGCATAAGGCACGCCGGTCAGTGGCCCGCCTTCTCCTCGCGCGATCAGGGCATCCGCAGCGTCTGCGGCAGTGTGCGCCGTGTCGGCACAGACGGTGATGAAGGCATTCAGATCCGGATTGAGACGGCTGATGCGCTCGAGGCAGTGCGCGGTGATTTCCCTGCTGGTGTAGCGACCGGCGCGCAGGTCGGCAGCGATGGCGACGGCGGTTTCGGCGAACATGCTGCTTATTCGATCACGCGCGGTACCAAGTAATAGCCTCCCTCGACGCGCGGCGCACCGGCCTGCAGCAGATCGCGATCGACGACTTCAGTGACGACGTCCGCGCGCAACGTCGCCACCGCGTCGATCGCGTGGGCGAGGGGATCGACACCGGTGGTGTCTATCTCGTTCATCTGGTCCACATAGGTGAGGATCCGCGAGAGCTCTGCGGCGTGGCGTGTGATGTCTGCCGGTTCGATCCGTATCCGCGCAAGGCGTGCGATGCCTTCGATATCCGCCGCATCGATGCTCATCACCGAAACCCGTTATTAATTGAAATGCAAGGGAAAAAATAGCCGGTGCTCGGCTTGCCGACAAGGCAGGCCGCTGCTACATTACAGACCGATTTTTGTACGGCGCGTCACGCGCGGCGATTAGCAGATGCCTCCGCGATGGAGGGTTCTGCCGGGCGGCCTCGACACGCCGGCGCAGTCTATCACGACCGTTTCGAGTCTGTCGGCCTCACATTCCCGTCCTCACGCGAATCGTGCTGCGTCATCGAAGCGCTGTCTCGTTCTGGGAGCGTAGGGAATGTTCAAAATGCTGAGGGGCGTGTTTTCGAACGACCTGTCCATCGATCTGGGCACGGCGAACACGCTGATCTATGTCCGCGGCAAGGGCATCGTGCTGAACGAACCATCGGTCGTCGCGATCCGTCGTGGCAAGGATTCGGGCTCCAAGCAGGTGGCGGCCGTCGGTATCGAAGCCAAGCGCATGCTCGGCCGGACACCGGGTCACATCGAAGCCATCCGGCCTTTGAAGGACGGTGTCATCGCCGACTTCACCGTCACCGAGAAGATGCTCCAGCATTTCATCCGCAAGGTGCACGGCAATTCGATTTTCAAGCCGAGTCCGCGTGTGCTGGTCTGTGTTCCCTGCGGCTCGACGCAGGTCGAGCGCCGAGCGATCCGCGAGTCGGCGGAAGGCGCCGGGGCACGCGAGGTGTACCTGATTGAGGAGCCGATGTCGGCCGCCATTGGTGCCGGCATGCCGGTCAGCGACGCCAGCGGCTCGATGGTGCTCGACATCGGCGGCGGCACTACCGAAGTTGCGGTCATTTCGTTGAACGGCATCGTCTACTCGGATTCCGTGCGCATCGGTGGCGACCGCTTCGATGACGCGATCGTCAACTATGTCCGCCGCAATTACGGCAGCCTGATCGGAGACGCAACGGCCGAACGCATCAAGCATGAAATCGGCTGTGCGTATCCGAGCAACGAAGTTCGCGAGATCGAGATCAAGGGCCGCAACCTCGCCGAAGGCCTGCCGCGCAGCTTCACGTTGAACAGCAACGAGATACTCGAAGCGCTGCAGGAACCGCTGCAGGGTATCGTGCAGGCGGTGAAGACCGCCCTCGAGAAGACACCGCCGGAACTCGGTTCGGACGTCGCGGAGCGCGGCATGGTATTGACGGGGGGCGGCGCGCTGCTGCGTGATCTCGATCGGTTGCTGATGGAGGAGACGGGCCTCCCGGTCCTCGTCGCCGACGATCCGTTGACCTGCGTCGCGCGCGGTGGCGGCCGCGTGCTCGAGATGATCGAAGAACACGGACCGGAAATCCTCGCACTGGAATAAAGTCGACGGGAATTCCGCGTCGAGGGAGGCGCATCCATCAAGCCCTTGTTCACAGATGCGCCGTCGGCCACGGCCCGCTTCGTGGCCTGTGTCATCCTGTCTTTTTTGTTGATTTCGATCGATCACCGTCATCAGAATCTGTCGGCGCTGCGCGCCGCATTGTCGCTCGCGGTCTACCCGGTTCAGTATCTCGTAACGCTGCCGGTGCGCATGGTGGACGCGACTGCCGGCAACCTGCGTTCGCGCGATGCGCTGAAGTCGGAAAACGACAGCCTGCATGCGGAGAACCTGCTGCTGCGTGCCCGCACACAACGTTACGCGGCGCTCGAACAGGAAAACCGTCGATTGCGCGAACTCCTCGACTCATCGCCGGTGCTCGGTGAGGAAGTCGTCGTCGCCGACGTCCTCGCCATCGATGCGAATCCCGCTGCACGGCAGATCGTGATCAACAAGGGCAGTCGCCATCACATCTACGTCGGCCAGCCGATCGCAGACGCGCAGGGTGTGCTTGGTCAGGTCATCCAGGTGGGCCCTTTCTCGAGTACGGCCATGCTGATTTCCGATGCGCGGCACGCGTTGCCGGTGCAGGTCAACCGCACGGGGTTGCGCGCAATCGCGGTCGGCGCTGGTGACTCGGACAGCCTGCTGCTCAGTTTCGTGCCGACGAACGCTAACGTCGCGATCGGGGATCTGGTCGTCAGCTCCGGTCTGGACAAGCGGTTTCCAGCCGGCTATCCGGTGGGCAAGGTCGCAGAGGTGTCGGTGGTGCCCGGCGAGCCGTTCGCGCGCATCGTCGTCGAGCCGGCCGCGCAGCTCGGCCGTTCGCGGGAAGTGCTGCTGGTCTGGCCGCAGGCGAAGCCGTCGTCGGCGCCGGCCGTGGCGGAGCCGGCGACGCCATGATTCACCGTCTGCGCTGGTACGGCGCCGTCGCGCTGAGTCTCGTCGTTGCCTTCGCGCTGACGAGCGTGCCGCTGCCCGATTGGGCGAGTCCCTGGCGGCCGGCGTGGGTCGCAATCGTGATCATCTACTGGTGTCTCGCGATCCCGGAGCGCATCGGTGTGCTGTTCGCATGGGCAACCGGACTTTTGCTCGATGTCCTGCACGGTGCGATTCTCGGTCAGCACGCGGCGGGGCTGGCCTTCGTTGCCTACGTCTCGGTGCTTTATCACCAGCAGGTGCGCGTTTTCCCACTCGTGCAACAGTCGCTGGTGATCGGCTCGCTGGTGTTCGTCTATCTCGGCAGCATGCTGATCGTCTATAACGTGCTCGGCTCGAAACCCTACAGCTCGCTCTATCTGCTCGGCGCCGTGACCAGTGCCTTGCTGTGGCCATGGGCCTACATCGTGCTTCGCGACGTGCGGCGCAAGACTGCGGTCTGAAGTCGGGTCGGACACAGCAATGAACTTCGGCCCGCGCATGAAGACACCGAGCCGCGAGACGCAGCTCTTCACCCGCCGCGTGCTCGTCGCCGCCGCCGGCATGCTGCTGTTGATCGGCGTGCTGCTCGCACGCCTGGTCTACCTGCAACTCTGGTCGCACGACCATTACACGACGCTGTCACTCGAGAATCGTCTGCGCGTGTTGCCAATCGCGCCGACGCGCGGCCTGATCTACAGCCGCGACGGCGTGCTGCTCGCCGACAACCGTACCTCGTTCATGCTCGAGGTCGTGCCCGAGAAGGTCGAGGATGTCGATCAGGCGATCGGGCGTCTGCGTCAGTTCATCGCTCTGGATGACGATCAGGTCACGCGCTTTCGCGCCGAGCTGCGGCAGCGTCGCCGTTTCGACGCGATTCCGCTGAAGAACAACCTGACCGAGCAGGAAGTCGCGGTGTTCTCGGTCAACCGGCAGCAGTTCCCGGGTTTCAACATTGCCGGTCGACTGTCGCGCTACTATCCGCTCGGCTCGCAGACTGCGGCGCTGGTTGGCTACGTCGGACGCATCAACGAAGCCGAACTCAAGAGCATCGACCCGGCCGTCTACGCGGGCACCACGCACATCGGGAAAGAGGGGATCGAGAAATCGTACGAGAAAGTCCTGCACGGTACTGCCGGCTACCAGCAGGTCGAGGTCAACGCGGAAGGGCGTGTACTGCGCGTCGTCGAGCGCTCGCCGCCGGGTCCGGGACGCGATCTTCATCTCTCGCTGGACACGCGACTGCAAGCCGCCGCGATCGACTCGCTGCAAGGACGCAAGGGCGCGATCGTCGCGCTCGAGCCGGCGTCCGGTGCGGTGCTCGCCTTCGTCAGCAATCCGGGCTTCGATCCGAACGAGTTCGTCAACGGGATCAGCACCAGGCTCTACCAGAGCCTGCGCGACTCACCTGATCGACCCCTGTTCAACCGTGCACTCCAGGGCCTGTATCCGCCGGGATCGACCATCAAACCGATGATGGCTGCGGGCGGCATCGAGACGGGCGTGCGCCAGGCTGGCGATCGGGTTTTCTGTCCGGGCTTCTTCCGCCTGCCGAACGTGTTGCACAAATATCGCTGCTGGCAGAAGGCCGGCCACGGGTCGGTCGATCTCGTGCGTTCGCTCGCCGAGTCCTGTGATGTCTACTACTACGACTTGGCGAAGGATCTCGGGATCGACCGCATGCACGCACTGTTGACGGACTTCGGGCTCGGCGTGAAGACGGGCATCGATCTGCCCGGCGAACTCGCCGGGCTGGTGCCCTCGCGCGAATGGAAGCAGCGCGCCCGCAAGCAACCCTGGTATCCGGGCGAAACGCTCGTCAACGGGATCGGTCAGGGCTTCATGCTGACGACCCCGCTGCAGTTGGCCTATACCGCGTCGATCATCGCCAATCGGGGGCAGAAGATCAGTCCGCGCGCCGTGGCGGCGATCGAAGATCCGGCGGCCGGGTCGCATGAAGAGGTAGAGCCCGTGCACGGCGGCACTGTCGCGATCACGAAGCCGGAAGCCTGGACCGCAGTCGTGAACGGCATGCACGAAGTGGTGCAGGGGGCGCGTGGCACGGCGCGCGCCACGGCCGCCGGCGCCGCCTATCAGTATGCCGGCAAGACAGGCACGGCACAGCTTTTCGGCATCAAGCAGAACGTGACGCTGAAGAACGAGGACATCGTGAAGCACCTGCGTGATCATGCGCTGTTCATCGCCTTCGCGCCGCTCGAACAGCCGCGGCTCGCGGTGGGCATCATCGTTGAAAATGGAGAATCCGGGAGCAAGGCGGCGGCTCCGATCGCGCGCGCGTTGTTCGACGTCTGGCTCCGTATCGAAGGGGGGCTGGATGCGCCTGGGTAGGAGCGGCAACCTGCTGGTCGATCTGCACATCGACGCACCGCTGGTCGGTGGTGTGCTGTTGTTGTGCGCCGTGGGCCTTTCGGTGCTCTACAGCGCGTCGGACCACTCGCTCGAAGTCGTTGCGAAGCAAGCCGCGCGGATGGCCCTGGGGTTCACCTCGATGATCGCCGTCGCGCAGCTCAGTCCGCTGCGGCTCGCACGCTGGTCGCCGATCATCTACGCGATCGGCATGGTGCTGCTCGTCGCGACCGCGATCGTCGGCACCGGGCGTGGTGCACACCGCTGGCTCGAACTCGGCCCGCTGCGCTTCCAGCCGTCGGAGATCATGAAACTTGCGGTGCCGCTGACGGTGGCGTGGTTCCTGAGCGACAAACTGCTGCCGCCGCGCCTTTCGCTGGTCGGCGCGACGCTGCTGCTGGTCGCCGTGCCAGGGGCATTCATCATCGAGCAGCCGGATCTCGGCACGGCGATCCTGGTGATGGCGGCGGGGTTGCTCGTGCTTTTCTTCGCCGGGATCTCGTGGCGGCTGATTGGCCTCGCCATCGCGGTCTGCGTCGTGTGCGCGCCGATCGGCTGGTACACGATGCACGACTACCAGCGGCAGCGCATCATCACACTGCTCGACCCGGCGGCCGATCCGCTCGGCGCCGGGTATCACATCATTCAGGCGACGATCGCGGTCGGCTCGGGCGGCTGGTCCGGCAAGGGTTGGCTGAACGGCACACAATCCCATCTCGAATTCCTGCCCGAACGGGCGACGGATTTCATTTTCGCGGTCTACTGCGAGGAATTCGGTCTGCTTGGCGTGCTCGTGCTACTCGCCGCCTATCTGCTGGTGCTGATCCGTGGGATCACGATCGCGATGAATGCCCAGGACGGATTCAGCCGGCTCATTGCAGCGAGTCTGACCTTCACGCTCTTCGTCTACATCTTCGTCAACATGGGCATGGTGACGGGGCAGTTGCCGGTGGTCGGCGTGCCGTTGCCGTTGATCAGCTACGGTGGCACGTCGCTGGTGACGATCATGACTGGACTCGGGATTCTGATGTCGATTCAAACCCATCGGCGCTTTATTGTAGAATCGTGATCAAGTCCTTCCGCGATCACGGAGCACACGTCGAGCACATGCCGAGTCCGCAACCGTCCCGCGCGTGGCGCCGCGCCGCCTGGCTGGGCCTGCTCCTCGCCGTGATTCTGCCCGGCGCGCGCGCTGCATCTGCGCTCGATCCGGTCGCCGTCGCGAGCTTCGTCGCCGACATGCAGAGCCGCCACGGCTTCGAGCCCACCGCATTGAACGCCCTGTTTGCACGCGCCGAGCGACTGGACAGCGTGCTCGCGGCGATCTCGAAGCCCGCCGAATACAAACCCTGGTACGCATACCGACCGATCTTCCTCACACGGCAGCGCATCGATCAGGGCGTTGCGTTCTGGAACGAACAGGCGCCGATCCTCGCGGCAGCCGAGCGGAAGTCGGGCGTGCCGGCCGCGATCATCGTCGCGATCATCGGCGTCGAGACTGCCTACGGTCGCAACACCGGCAGCTATCGCGTGCTCGATGCGCTTGCGACACTCGCGTTCCACTACCCGAAGCGCGCGCCCTTCTTCCGCAGTGAACTCGAAAACTTCCTGCTGCTGACGCGCGACGAACACGTCGACCCGCTGACGCCGACCGGCTCCTACGCGGGCGCGATGGGCATACCGCAATTCATGCCGAGCAGCTTCCGTAACTTCGCCGTCGACTTCGATACCGACGGGCACCGCGACATCTGGCGCAATCCCCGCGACGCGATCGGCAGCGTCGGCAACTATCTGGTGGCCCACGGCTGGCAGGCCGGCGAACCGATTGCCGTGCCGGCGGCCCAATCGAACGCGAATGCGCGGGAAGTCGCCGACGCAGTGGAGCTCGAGTACACGATCGCACAGTACGCGATGCGCGGCGTGCGCCCGCTCGAACAGATCGGCGCGCAGTACGCCGAGGTGCCGGCCGTACTGCTCGGGTACGAGAGTTCGGCGACGGCGACCGAGTACTGGCTGGGTCTGCGCAACTTCTATGCGATCACGCGCTACAACCGCAGCCCGAAGTACGCGCTCGCCGTATTCCAGCTCGCCGACGCGATTGCGCGCGCCAGAGGCGACAAGCCGTGACACGGGCCCGCTCGTGCGTGCTGCGCGTGCTCCTCATCGGCGTCTGCGCCGGCCTCGCCGGTTGCGGACTGTTCGCCGCGAAGGAAGCTCCTGTCGTCCAGCCGCGCTCGATTCCGCGGGCACCCCCTGCGCCGGGGGCACCGGCCGAGCCGTTGAGCCGCTATGGCAATCCTGAATTCTACGTCGTCGACGGCGTGCGCTACGTGCCGCTGAAAAACGCCGACGGCTATGTCGAACGTGGTGTCGCGTCGTGGTACGGGCCGGATTTCCATGGCGGGCTGACTTCGACCCGCGAGCCTTACGACATGTACCAGATGAGCGCCGCGCACACGACGTTGCCATTGCCGTGCTGGGTAGAAGTCACGAACCTGGAAAACGGCCGCAAGGCGCGTCTGCGCGTCAATGACCGCGGCCCGTTCAAGAAGAATCGGATCATCGATCTGTCTTATGCAGCCGCACTGAAGCTCGACGTCGTCGGCAAAGGCACGGCGTTCGTCGAAGTCCGCGCCGTCGCCGGGCCGGCGATGCCACCTGTCCGCGTCGCCACCGCCACGCCCGCCGGCATGCCGGCCGTGTCCGAACGTCCGAACATGTATCTGCAGGTCGGTGCCTTCGGGGAGCGCGCGAATGCTGATCGCATGCGTCAGCAACTCGAGCCCGCCGTCGGTACGGGCGTGCGGGTGTTCGAGGACCGCGGTCACGCGCCGCCGCTGTACAAAGTCCAGCTCGGCCCGATCCGCGACGTCGATCATGCCGATCGACTGGTGTCGGCACTGCTCTCGGCCGGCGTCGCGAGTCATCATTTCGTCAATCAGTGATCCCGTGCGCGCGTTGCGCGTACCGGACGGTTCGCCAGCCCATGAATCGACAGCCCCGTTTCCCGCCGCTCGCTCCCGTGCGCGCTGCACAGCGGTTTCTCGCCCTCGCGCTGGTGCTCGTCTCGTCGATCGCCGGCGCGGCACAGTTTCCGAATATCCCGGCGCCACCCGACCTCGGCGTCAAGGCGTACATCCTCATCGACTACGATACCGGCGAGACGCTCGCCGAGCTCGAACCGGACATGCGGCTCGAACCAGCGAGCCTGACCAAAATCATGACGGTCTACGCGGTCGCCGAAGCGCTTCGCCGCAACCTGATCAAGCTCGACGATAAGACCATCGTCAGCGAGTACGCATGGAAGCAGGAAGGCTCGCGGATGTTCATCGACGTCGACAAACCGGTCACGGTCGACGAGCTTCTCCACGGCGACATCATCCAATCCGGTAACGACGCGAGCGTCGCACTCGCCGAGCACGTCTCGGGTACCGAGGAGACTTTCGCCACCGTCATGAACCAGCATGCCGAGACGCTTGGCATGAAGGACTCGAGGTTCACGAACTCCACGGGTCTCCCGCATCCCGATCACTACACGACGGCCCGTGACATGGCGGTGCTGTCGCGGGCACTGATCCACGACTTCCCCGACATCTACGCGCTGTTCAAGATCCCCGAATACACCTACAACGGAATCACGCAGAAAAATCGCAATGGCCTGCTCGGCAAGGATCCGTCCGTCGACGGCGTGAAGACCGGCCATACCGAGTTGGCGGGATATTGTCTGATCGCCTCCGCGCAGCGCGACGGCATGCGGCTCGTCTCGGTCGTGATGGGTGCAGACTCGGACGGGGCGCGCACGCGCGCGAGCCAGGCGCTTCTGAACTACGGATTTCGCTTCTATGAGACGCGCAAACTCTATGGCAAGGGCGCGAAAGTCGCGACCGCCCGTGTGTGGCAGGGCGAGCACGAGCACGCTGATCTCGGCGTGACCAAGGACGTATTCGTGACCTTCCCGCGTGGTCGCTACGACGAACTCGACGCCAAGGCCGAGATCGCCACACAGATCACCGCACCAGTCGCCGAAGGCCAGCAGCTCGGAACCGTCAAAGTCGTGCTCGGCGACACGTCGATCACGACCATCGCCCTGAGTGCACTTGCCGAGGTGCCAGAAGGCTCACTCGCGGGCCAGCTCATCGACCGGGTGATGATGATGTTCGAATAG
>JADZCB010000013.1 GCA_020851775.1 Gammaproteobacteria bacterium | reverse complement strand
TGCATCCGCACGCGCAATCCCGTCAACGAAGGTCAGTACTACCCATCGCGCCAGGAATGTCTCGACGTCATCGAACGCTTCGGGGAGATCCTGCCGCACGTGCGCTGAGGGCCGCGTCCGTGTGATCCGTTGCGCCGGGTGATCGCCATGGATCTTCCTGCTGCACAGGCTGCTCGTCCGCGCCAGCGTACCGGTGTCGGGTGCGTGCCCCGACTCCACGGGACGAAGACCCCATGTCCTGGCTGCCAGACAACGACGATCTCCTGCCGCTGAATGCCAGCGAGTTCGATCATCTGCAGGCGCTGCTGGATGCCGGCGCCACGCTCGGCTGCATGAATGTCGAGACGCTCGACGGCTATTTCGCGGCACTGGTCTGCGCGCCGGTCCAGGCCTCGACCGGCCTGCGCTTCGGGCCCGTGTTCGGCGTCGAGGTGCTGGCCGACGCCAGCCTCGCCGACACCATCGCCGTCGAGTCCCTGTTGTGGCGGCACTGGCGCACGCTGATCGCGACGCTGGAGACGGCGCTCGAAGATCCATCCGTACAGTACCGGCCGCTGTTGTTCGAGGACGCGAGCGGCGCGGTCGCCGGCAACGACTGGGCGCGCGGATTTTTGCGCGGGGCGGCCGACGATCCGGTCGCGTGGCAGGGCTTCGAAGCGGTGTCGCCCGATGCACTGGACGCCGTACGCCGCCTTGCCGACGAGCCGTTGCAGCGGCCGCGTTACGCGGCCGACGAGCGCGCGGCGCTGCTCGTCGACATCGCCGCGATGCTGGTGGCAGCCTATCGACATTTCGAAGGCGAGCGCGGCTGAAACGGGTATCGTGACGGCAGCGCTGAACGGCTCGCGCCGGACTCGTGCAGCGTTCCCTGGGGTATGAGTCGGTGGCGGCGCCGCGTGTGTCGGCGGAGGAATGAGATTGAAGGTCGGTTCGATTCCTCACGCAGAGCACGCGCGCAGCCCGCGAGGGACAGGTGATGTTCGAAGCGGCTGAAGTAGGCCATCGGATCGATCGCGAGACCTTCGAGGCGGCGTTGCCGGCGCTGCGCGTATCACTGCTCGAGGCGCAGTGGGCCGTGCACTCGAAGAAGGCCTTTCCGGTGATCGTCGTCATCGCCGGCGTCGACGGGGCAGGCAAGGGCGAGACCGTCAATGCGCTGAACGAATGGATGGATCCCCGTCATATCCGCACCGTCGCTTTCGACACGCCGACCGAGGAGGAAGCGCAGCGCCCACGCATGTGGCGCTATTGGCAGGCCTTGCCCGCGCGCGGCCAGATCGGTCTTCTGTTCGGTTCCTGGTACACGGACCCAATCGTCGATCGCGTCTACCGCCGCAGCGGCAAGGCGGCGCTCGCGCTGGCCGTCGAACGCATCAACCGCTTCGAACGCATGCTCGCGGACGACGGCGCCCTGATCCTCAAGTTCTGGTTCCATCTGTCCAAGGACGCGCAGCGTGCCCGCCTCGAGGCCATCGACCGCGACCCCCGGCACACCTGGCGCGTGACCCGCGCCGACTGGAAGCAGTTCGAGCACTACGATCGCTACTACGCCGTTTCCGAACAGGTGCTGCGCGAGACCTCGACGGGCTACGCACCGTGGCAGGTCGTCGAAGGTGCCGACGAACGCTATCGCCATCTGACTGTCGGCACCTTGCTGCACGACGCCCTCAGGAAACACCTCGGTGCCACGCGGCGACGCCGGCCACCGGCCGCGACATCGACGGCCCCGCTGGTCGCACCGCTCGACGCCGTCACCGTGCTCGGCCGTCTCGATCTCACGCGCGCACTCGGCGAACGCAAGTACGAGCGCGAGCTCGCGCGCTGGCAGAACGAACTCGCGCGCCTGTCGCAAGGCAAGGGCTTCGGGAAGCGTGCGACCGTCGTCGCCTTCGAGGGCATGGACGCGGCCGGCAAGGGCGGTGCGATCCGGCGCCTGACCGGCGCGCTCGACGCACGCCAGTATCGCGTCGTGCCGATCGGCGCGCCGAACGAGGAGGAACGCGCCTATCCGTACCTCTGGCGCTTCTGGCGCCATCTGCCGCGACGCGGCCGCATGACGATCTACGATCGCTCCTGGTACGGGCGCGTACTGGTCGAGCGCATCGAGGGTCTGTGCAGCGAAGCGGACTGGATGCGTGCCTACGGCGAGATCAATGAGTTCGAAGAAGAACTCGTCGATGGTGGTGGCCTCATCTGCAAGTTCTGGTTGCAGATCTCGCCGGAAGAGCAGTTGCGCCGCTTCGAGGAGCGCGAGCAGACGGGGTTCAAGCACCACAAGATCACGGCCGAGGACTGGCGCAACCGCACCCGGTGGCCGCTCTACCAGCAGGCCGCCGCCGACATGATCGAACGCACCTCGACCCGTCTCGCGCCGTGGACGCTGGTCGAAGCCGAAGACAAGCACTGGGCGCGCATCAAGGTCCTGAAGACCCTGGTCGAGCGTCTGCGCGAAGCGTTGTGAGCGGCCGGCGGCGGGCAGCGAGTCGGATGCGAATCCCGGCAGCGAACGACGCATCCGGCGCGGCGATGGCTGCACGGCTTCACGCTGCCATCACGCTCCGGTAGGCTCGCGGTCCTGCTTTCGTCCTGGAGAAGCCAGCATGGGCTACAAGTTGTTCGGCGCCAACGTGTCGCCGTTCGTCCGCAAGTGTCGCGCCTATCTCGCGGAAAAAGGTCTCGCCTATGAGCACGAATCCGTGAATCCCTATCAGCCGCCGTCGTTCTATCGGCAGGTGAGCCCGCTCGGCAGGATCCCCGCATTACTCGACGGCGATCGCCCGCTCGCCGATTCGACGGCGATCTGCCTCTATCTCGAACGCTGCCACCCGACGCCGGCGCTGTACCCGACCGATCCCTACGCGTATGCGCAGGCGCTGTGGATCGAGGAATACATGGACAGCGGCTTGCTGCCGATCGCCGGCGCCGGTGTGTTCCGGCCGCTGGTGCTCGGGCCCGTCGCGATGAATCAGCCGCTGACGAAGGACATCAAGGAGACCGCGCTCGAGGTCGTCGAAAACCAGATTGCGCCGATGTGGGACTATCTCGAGCGCTATCTCGGTGGCAACGAATTCTTCGTCGGCGGCATGCTGTCGATCGCCGATATCGCGGTGGCGAGCGGCCACGTGAGTCTGTGGCACGCCGGGGTCGATCCCGACACGGGACATTGGCCGAAACTGGCGGCCTTCCTCGGGCGCATGTGGGCCCGACCATCGTTCGCGGCTCTGATTGCCGAAGAGCAGACGCCGTGGAACCGACGCGAGGCGATCGCCCGAATCTGAATAGCCGGGCGTAACTCCGCTCCAGCGCAAGCGGGCGAGACTTTTGCGCCCCCTCCCTATATGCGGGCTGACTGCACGCCGCCGGTTCGTGTAGCCTTTGGTCGAACCGGTGCGCTGAGTCCCGCTGCGCACCACGGGATTCCAGCACGCCATCCAGGCATCAACCGTCGTGTGTCATGAGCGTCGCGTCAGTCCTGCCACCTTCGTCGCGCCCCGATCGCAGTCTCGCCATGACGTGCTGTGCCCTGACACTGGCGCTCGGCTGCGTCGGCCTGCTGGGATTGCGGGTGGATGCGAGCGCCGTCGTCGGGCCGCGCGCGCCCGCTCTCGCCGGCCTGTGGTGGCCGGATTCGCCGCGCCTGGGTGCCTTCAGTCTGGTGGATCAGGACGGCCAGGCGCTGACGGAGCAGGCGCTGCGCGGCACCTGGACTCTGCTCTTCTTCGGCTACACGCATTGTCCCGACGTGTGCCCCGCGACGCTCGCACTGATCGACCGTGCCTGCGATCTGCTCGAGGCCGACGGGCACGCACACGGAATCCAGGTGCTGTTCGTGTCGGTCGACGCGCGTCGCGACACCCCGGCACTGCTCGCGCGCTACGTGCGCCATTTCAATCCTGCCTTCCGCGCTGCGACGGCGCCGATGGAGGACCTGCACCTGCTGAGCCGCGCGCTCGCCGCCGACTTCACGAAAATCGGCGGCGAGCGCGCGGACGATTACGCGTACGAACATTCGGCGTCGATCTACCTCGTCGCTCCGGATTTGCGTGTCGTCGGCGAGTTCGCGCCATCCCTCGCGGCGCCGGCGCTCGCGGCGCGCGTGCACACGATACGTCGGTTCATCGAGGTCCGCGGATGAGACGCACGGCGCGGTCGGCGCGCCATGGAACCGCCCCCAGCCACAGGAGTCCGCCAGTATGCTCAGCGAAGTCGTGACGAAGACGCTACACCGCGCCCTGCGCATCGGAACCTGCGCCGCACTGGCCGGTGCGATCGCGACGGCGGCTGCGGCCGATGGCGATCGCTCCTACCAGGCGCTGCGCGACTGGATCGCGCAGGCGCCGGACGCGGACCTCGAGACCGGCAGGACGTATTCGATCGCCGACCGGGCCGCCCTCGAAGCTTATGTGCCGCCGACCGTCTGGGGGTATTACTTCTTCGACGACATGGCGATGGAGGTCACGCCGACGGCGCACTATCCGACGCCACCGGACTGGAAGACCGACGGGAGCGGCGCGCACACGCTCGACGAGCGCGGCATCCTGCGCAACTTCAACGGGGGCGGCACCCCGTTCCCGCAAGTCGCACCGGACGATCCGCAGGCCGCCGTGAAACTGATCTGGAACATGCTGTGGCGACCGGGCGAACACGACTTCGACATGCCGATGATGACCTGGCTGCGCAGCGAAAACGGCAAGCTCGATCGCGAACTCGAGTACATGTCGACCAACGCGACCTACGCCCTCGGCGATCGCTGCCTCGTGCCCGGTTACGAGGAGGTCAAGTCGAAGCGGATCATGGAATTCCGCTCGCCGCGCGACATGGCGGGCGCCAAGGACATGCAGATCGTCTACGTCGATCACGACCGCGAGGACAGCGGCTGGCTCTACATGCCGGCACAGCGCAAGCCGCGACGCACGCTCGCGTCGGAGCGCACCAGCGAGTTGATGGGCATGGACATGATCCGCGAGGACATGAACGGCTTCAACGGCAAGATCCACGAGAACGACTGGACGTATCTCGGTCGCCGCAAAGTGCTCGCGACGGTCAACGTGCGTGACAACCCGGAAATGGGTGGCCCGCACCTGTGGGTACCGAACCATGCGCGCTGGGAAGTGCGCGATGCCCACGTCGTGATGATCGAACCGAAGGCCGCGAACCACCCGTACAGTCACCGCATCCTGTTTCTCGATCCGGACTCGCACTGGACTATGTGGATGCTCGCCTTCGATCGCAAGGACGGGCAGTTGCTGCGCATGGCGCAGCACTTCATGAAATACTCCGAGAGCTACCGGGACGAGCAACCGCAGCAGGCACCGTACGTGAACCAGGATTTCACCAAGAACCTGGGGCATCACGTGTTCCTTCATCTCGGTGAAAACGACATCAATGCGAAGAAACCGCATGCGACGATCACGCATTGTTTCGTCAAGAAGCGCATGTTCTCTGAAGCCCGGGCACAGCAGTTCTATTCACTGCGCAACATGATCAGCGGCCGCCGCTGAGTCGGGCCCGGCTGCAAGGGGGCGGCCGGGGCTGCGGAATCAACGACGAATCGACACGAACGGCCGCGCACTGCGTCGACACGCAGCGCCGGCGAAGCTGGGGGGATTCATGCAATGCTTGCGGGCCATCGGCCCTTGCGCCGGCGCCGTGCTGCTGGCGCTCACGTCGCTGCCTGCCGCGCAGGCGATCGTCACGCTGACCGACGAAATCGAACTCGAAGGCTTCGTCAACCTGCAGAACGTCGTGCGCGAGCCGCGCTTCGAATCGGCCGAACTCGTGATGCAGCGGAACACCGCACAGATCGAAGGCAAGTACTACTTCCTGAAGGACAGCACGGCGTTCGGTCGTTTCCACACCGGTCGCCTCGAGGAGGCGACGCTGACGATCGTCGGGCGCGGCGTCTATGACTCGATCTACGACATCCGTGACTCCTACCGCGACGCCTTCGATGCCGATCGCCATCATCCCGGCGAGGCCGAACTGAAGCTGCGCGAAGCCTTCATCGATTTCCTGCTGCCGCCGTTCACGCTGCGTCTCGGTCGTCAGCAGGTGGTGTGGGGCGAGACCGACAACTTCCGCGCCCTCGACGTCATCAACCCGCTCGATCTGCGCTGGCACTGGAGCTGGGAGTCCTGGGAGGACATCCGCATTCCGCTGTGGATGGCGCGCGGCGTCTACGACATCGGCAAGCTGGGCCCGTTCGACGAGTCCTTCATCGAGGGCGTGTACATCCCGTGGGACGTGCAGCAGAACGAAATCTCGACCGACCCGCGCCGCCCGTGGGCGCTGCACGGCGCGGGGCTGCGCGAGCGTGCGAATACGGTGATCGCGGGCGGTCAGGTGCTCGATCTCGATCTCCGCGTGCGCGACGGCAGTCCGTCGCGGCGTTTCGAGAACGGCCAGGGCGGCATGCGCTTCAAGGCCATCTGGGGCGACGTCGAGTTCAGCCTCAATTACTTCTACGGCTTGTCGGTCGATACGCGCGCGCGCTACCAGGCTGCGCGCTCCGGCATCTTCGGCAACACCTTCCGCGCCGAATACGTGACGGAGAATCCGCGCACACATCTCGTCGGCTTCACGGCGAATTATTCCGAGGAGAAATACACGCAAGCCGTGTTCCGCATGGAAACGGTGTTCACGACCGGCGTACCGGTCGCGATCGACGACGCGGCACCGCGCATCGCCGATCCCGACGGCGACCAGTTCGACGAAGCGCGGCGCACCGTGCTGATGCTCGCCGTCGATCGGCCGACGTGGATCCGCTGGCTGAACGATCAGCGCACGTTCTTCCTGTCGACGCAGATCTTCTGGCGCCATTACCTCGACTGGAACACGTACTACCGTGGCATTCCCGCGGTCGAACAGGCGGTGTTCAACGGGCAAGTGCTGCCCGATCGCTACGTCAGTACGAACACCGATCGTATCGATCAGAACGAGTTCGTGATGACCTTCTCGGCGTCGACGAGCTACGGCGCGGCCGGGCTGATGCAACCGCGCTTCGTGCTCGCGTACGACCCGCGCTCGACCGGTGCCTACAACCAGATCGGCTTCGACTACCTGCTGTCCAAACACATCCAGCTCAAGCTCTACCAGAATCTCTTCTGGCGGGTGAACGGGGATTCGATCGGTCCCTGGCAACTGGGTGATCTATGGGGGCACTCGAGCGGCAACAGCCGTCACGAGACCGTGTTCAGCCTGATCTATCAGTTCTGAGGAAACGCTGCGCAAGCAGCGTTTCCCTGCCACGGTTCAGCGGCCGTAATAGTTCGCGACGACGTGCTTCGCTTCGGCGAAGAAAAGCCAGCGTTCGACGACGAGACCCGCGACGAGCGACGGCAGCGCGAGCCCGAGCAGCAGTGATCCCACGGCGTCGCCGAGTGCGACGCTCGCGAGGGCCGCGCCCGCCGGGACAATGAAGGCCAGCACGCTCGCCATGCGGCGCAGCTTCGCAGCGTGCCGGCGCGCGATCACGTAGCGCATCTCCTTCAGCAGGTAGTTGTCCTCGGTGTGCGGCCAGAACAGCACGGAAACCGTACCGTGCCCGCCGAGCCCCGTCGCGGTCGCGAGCGACGACGTCGGCACGGCGCGGTCGATCCGCCGCCAGTAGCGATGCTTGGCGATGGCCGCCGCGACGACGACGCCGATGGTCACGGCGGCATCGCGCGCGTCGGCGATGCCGTGCCACTGCCGCAGCGCGAGCCAGGCCACCGCGCCGCTCGCGAGCGCGAGCAACTGGTAGTTCAACGGTACGCCGCCCCGGTGCCACGCATCGACGGTCTTCAGCGACGCATAGATCATCGATGTCGCATGGACCGTCGCGAGGGCGAGCGCCGCAGTCGCGAGCGGCCATCCCGGACCGGGCGCGGTGCCGCGCGCGAGCCCCGCGGCCCACACGAGCGCCGGCATGTAGCAGAGCAGGGCGAGCACGCCCTCGCGCGACAACCAGGCACTGCGCCATTGCGTCAACGCGCGCCACGCGCGCTCGGGATGGCCGAGATGGAAAGTCGATGACAGCAGTCCGCCCGTCACGAGCAGACCCGCGAGCGCCAGCGCGACGAGCGCGAGCGGACCCTGCGCCGCGGCATCCCCGCTGAGGCTGTACAGCGCGACGATGACGAGCAGACCGTAGCCGGCACCGGCCGCAGTCGTGAACAGAATGACCGACCAGGCCGGATTCACGTCAGCAGCCGGTCTATCCAGCGCAGCAACGCAGATTCGACGTTGCCGGCCTTGCGTTCGAGGCGTGCCGGGGCGGGCGTGACCGGCTGCCGCGGTGGCAGGTACTTGTTGACCGGGGCACAGCCCTGTTCGGGCATCAGATCGAAACCTCCCCGTTCCTGCACCAGTCGCGAAACACCGCTCGCCGGATCACCGAGATCGCCGAAACTGCGCGCGCCGGTCGGGCAGGCCGCGACGCAGGCCGGCACACGCGATGCTTCGGGCAGGTTGCCGTTGTAGAGACGATCGACGCACAGCGTGCATTTCTTCATCACGCCGACATCCGGATCGTATTCACGCGCGCCGTACGGACAGGCCCAGGAACAGAGCTTGCAGCCGATGCACTTGTCGGCATCGACGAGCACGATGCCGTCCGTTGCGCGCTTGAACGACGCGCCGGTCGGACACACGGTGACGCAGGGTGCCCGCTCGCAATGCAGACACGAGCGCGGGAAGTTCACGGTCCTGCTGCCCGTCGGCGTCTGCACTTCGTAGGCGTGCACGCGATTGAACCACACGCCGTCCGGCGTCGCACCGTACGGATCGGTATCGGTCAGCGGCGCCGAGTGGCCGGCATCGTTCCACTCCTTGCAACTCGTCGCGCAGGCATGGCAGCCGACGCAGGTGTCGAGATCGATCACGAGTCCGAGACTGCGCTCGGTCCGGGGCGGCAGCATCGTCATGTCGATGGCTCGTCGTGGCCGGCCTGTGCGCTGCCGCCGAGGTATTCACGGTGGGTGTCGATGCTGCGGCCGGTCGGCACGCCCTTGAGGGCCGCGCCGCGGCGCAGAATGTCGGGCGCCGCGCCGCGCCCGGGCAAGGGTTCGAACACCGGCGCGCTCGCGCCGGCCTCGTCCGGCAGGCATTTCTCGAGGCGTATCCGCAAATCGAACCACGCCGCCTGGCCCGTCACCGGATCGGCGTTCAGCGCGTGACGAGCGGCACCGAGGTGCGAGGGGATCAGGTGATTCAGGAGGAAACCCTGGGTGCCCTCCGGCGCATCGTCGGCCAGTCCCCACGCCCCGCGACGCTTGCCGATCGCGTTCCAGGTCCACACCGTGTGCGGATTCACGCCGTGCATGATCTTCACCGGCGCCTTCACGCGACCGGTCGGCGCGACGAGCCAGGCCCAGTCGCCATCGACGAGGCCGGCCGAGGCCGCGGCAGCGGGATGGACATAGAGGAAATTGCGCGCGCTGATCTGACGCAGCCACGCATTCTGTGCGCCCCACGCGTGATACATGTGCATCGGTCGTTGCGTGATCGCGTGCAACGGATAGTCGCCGG
>JADZCB010000012.1 GCA_020851775.1 Gammaproteobacteria bacterium | reverse complement strand
TTACAGCAGCGGGACCAGCAACAGCGCGACGATGTTGATGATCTTGATCAGCGGGTTCACCGCCGGGCCGGCCGTGTCCTTGTACGGATCGCCGACCGTGTCACCGGTGACCGAGGCCTTGTGGGCATCCGACCCCTTGCCGCCGTGGTGGCCTTCCTCGATGTACTTTTTCGCGTTGTCCCAGGCACCGCCGCCGGTGCACATGGAGATTGCGACGAAGATGCCGGTGACGATCGTGCCCATCAGCATGCCGCCGACCGCCATGCGCGCCGCTTCCGCGCCCATCGCGAAGCGGATGACGAAGGCGAGCACGACCGGGGTCAACACCGGCAGGATCGACGGGATGATCATTTCGCGGATGGCGGCGAGCGTCAGCAGGTCGACTGCGCGGCTGTAGTCGGGCTTCGCAGTGCCTTCCATGATGCCCTTGATCTCGCGGAACTGGCGGCGTACCTCGACGACCACCGAGCCCGCGGCGCGACCCACCGCTTCCATCGCCATCGCGGCGAACAGATAGGGGATCAGGCCACCGACGAACAGGCCGATGATGACGGCCGGTTCGGCGAGCGAGAATTCGACGAGCTTGCCGGCTTCCTCGAGGCTGTGCGTGAAGTCCGCGAACAGCACCAGCGCGGCAAGACCGGCGGAGCCGATCGCATAGCCCTTGGTGACGGCCTTCGTGGTGTTGCCGACGGCGTCGAGCGGATCGGTGATGTTGCGCACCTCGGGACCGAGTTCCGCCATTTCGGCGATGCCGCCGGCGTTGTCGGTGATCGGGCCGTAGGCGTCGAGGGCGACGATGATGCCTGCCATCGACAGCATCGAGGTCGCGGCGACCGCGATGCCGAACAGGCCTTCCAGTGAGTAGGAGGCCCAGATTGCGATGCACACGAACAGGACCGGCCACGCCGTCGACTTCATCGACACCGCGATGCCGGCAATGATGTTCGTCGCATGGCCCGTTTCGGACGCCGCGGCGACGTACTGCACCGGCTTGAACTCGGTACCGGTGTAGTACTCGGTGATCCACACCAGCGCCGCGGTGAGGCCGAGGCCGATCAGTGCGCAGCCATAGATCGCGCCGGTGGACACGCCTTCGATGCCGCCGAACATCCAGGTCGTGACCGGGTAGTAGGCGACGGCCGCAATCACGCCGGCGACGATGAGGCCGCGGTAGAGCGCGTTCATGATCTTGCCGCCGTCGGACGCCTTCACGAACAGCGAGCCGACCACCGAGGCGATGATCGACACGCCGCCGAGCACCAGCGGATAGAGCACCGCCGCCGAGCCGGCCGCCTTCATCATCAGGCCGCCGAGCAGCATCGTGGCGATGATCGTGACCGCATAGGTCTCGAACAGGTCGGCCGCCATGCCGGCGCAGTCGCCGACGTTGTCGCCGACGTTGTCCGCGATCACGGCCGGGTTGCGCGGATCGTCCTCCGGAATGCCGGCTTCGACCTTGCCGACGAGATCGGCGCCGACGTCGGCGCCTTTCGTGAAGATGCCGCCGCCGAGTCGCGCGAAGATCGAAATCAGCGACGAACCGAAGGCGAGGCCGACCAGCGGATGCAGGTTGACCTCCTCACCGGCCGGCGTGCCCATCGCGAGGAAGGCGTAGTAACCGGCGACGCCGAGCAGGCCGAGGCCGACCACCAGCATGCCGGTGATCGAACCGCCGCGGAACGCGACCTGCAGCGCGGCGTTCAGGCCCTTGCGTGCGGCCTCGGCCGTGCGCAGGTTCGAGCGCACCGAGATGTTCATGCCGATGAAGCCGGCCGCACCCGACAGGACCGCGCCGATCACGAAACCGATCGCGGTCTTCATGTCGAGGCCGACGGCAATGATGATGGCGAGGACGACACCGACGATCGCGATCGTGCGGTATTGGCGGTTGAGATAGGCGGAGGCGCCGAGCTGGACGGCGGTGGCGATCTCCCGCATCCGCTCGTTGCCCTCCGGCTGACTCAGAATCCAGGCTCTGGACCAGAGCCCGTAAACGATGGCGAAGACCGCGCAGCCGAGCGCGATCATGATTTCGACCGACATGGATGTCCCCTCTTCTGGTGTTGTGGGTGCCGGACTGCCCGGCCTCACCTGCGGCGCCTCGCGGCGCCGGTTTCTGCTCTGCTCCCGGGGTCCGTCCGCGTCCCGCGCTGCGATGGCGGGGTCGCCGGTCCCATGAAATCCGGTCGATTCTAACGACCCCTCACTTCAGTGCAAAGTTCGTGGCCGTTCTTTTCGGCACGGCGACATTGCGCAGCCTGACGTAGGAAGGCAGGCCGTCGTGGTACGGCGGGTAGTCTTCGCCCTGGATGAGGGGCAGCAGATAGCGCCGCCCGGCCGGCGACAGACCGAAGCCGTCGTCGCTGATGTACTCGCGCGGCATCTTGCGCTCGACGTTCGCGACGTCCTCGAGCCGCGCCTCGCCAATCGACCAGCGGTAGGGCCAGTCGTTTTCGCGGACGATCGTCGGCATCACCGAATGCCGGCCGGCAAGCGCGAATTCGACCGCCGCCCGGCCGACGGCATAGGCCTGTTCGACGTCGGTCTTCGATGCAATGTGGCGGGCCGCGCGCTGCAGATAGTCGGCGACTGCCCAGTGGTATTTGTACTGCAGGCGTTCGCGGACCAGGTTCGCGATCACGGGGGCCACGCCGCCGAGCTGGGCGTGGCCGAACGCGTCACGCAGCCCTTGATCGGCGAGGAACTGGCCGTCCGCGCTGCGGACCCCCTCGGACACGACGACCGAGCAGTAGCCATGCTGTTTCACCAGATCGTCGACGCGGGCGAGGAAGCGCTGCTCGTCGAACGGCAGCTCGGGGAAGAGAATGATGATCGGGAGTTCGCAGTCGGCAGTGGAGGCGAGCCCGCCGGCGGCTGCGATCCAGCCGGCGTGCCGGCCCATCACTTCCATCACGAAGATCTTCGTCGAGGTCTTCGCCATCGAGGCGACGTCGAAGCTCGCTTCGCGAACCGACACCGCGACGTATTTCGCCACCGATCCGAAGCCCGGGCAGACGTCGGTCACCGGCAGATCGTTGTCGACGGTCTTGGGGATATGAATCGCCTGCAGCGGGTAACCGAGGGACGCCGACAACTGCGACACCTTGAGACAGGTGTCCGCGGAATCGCCGCCGCCGTTGTAGAAGAAGAAGCCGATGTCGTGGGCGCGGAAGACTTCGAGCAGCCGTTCGTACTCGGCGCGATTCTCTTCGAGGCTCTTCAGTTTGTAACGACAGGAGCCGAAGGCACCGGCCGGCGTGTGGCGCAGCGCCGCGATGGCTGCCGCGGATTCCTGTCCGGTGTCGATCAGATCCTCGGTCAGCGCGCCGATGATGCCATGACGGCCGGCGAAGATCGTGCCGATGCCATCGGCGTGGCGGCGGGCGGTCTCGATGACGCCGCAGGCGGATGCGTTGATGACGGCGGTGACCCCGCCGGACTGGGCATAGAAGGCATTGCGTGGGCTCATGCGCGCCTCGGCGGACTTTTTGATGAGGTCGCGGCATCTTATTCTGCGGGCAGTGGTCATTAAAGCGCTGAACTTGCGCGCGCGCCCGTGGTCTGCCGCCGATGACAGTGCGTCCCTTCGCTCGCAGCCCGTCGCACGGGGCTGCTAGACTGCAACCAACATGCCCGTTCCGTATCGCCGTTTCCATCCGCGTCCCGCGTCGCGGGGCCTGTGGCTAGGCCTGCTCATCGGCCTCGCCGCCGGCGTGGCCGCTGCACCGCCGTCTTCGCACGACGACCCGACCGATGTTCCGGTCGAGGCCGAGCTGCCCGACATCGGCGACTCCGCGGGCGCGGTGATCTCGCCTGAACAGGAACGCCAGCTCGGCGCCTCGACGATGCGCCAGCTCCGCCGCATGGCGCCGATCGTCACCGACGAGGAAGTCGAGGACTACATCCAGAAACTCGGCATGTCCCTCGGCAAGCACGCGGGCTATTACGGGGACTTCCATTTCTTCGTGATCGAGAGCCCCGTGATCAACGCGTTCGCGGTGCCGGGCGGCTACATCGGCATGCACACGGGCCTGATCCTGAACTCCAAGAGCGAGTCGGAAGTCGCCTCGGTGCTCGCGCACGAAATCTCGCACCTCACGCAGCGGCACGGCGCGCGCATGATCGAAGCGGCCAGCAACATGAGCATCCCGTCGATGGCCGCCTTCCTCGGTGCGATCCTCGTCGCCGCCGTCGCGCCGCAAGCCGGCATGGGCGCGCTCGCCGCTGTCGGCGCCGCGCAACAGCAGTATCAGATCAACTTCACGCGTGCGAACGAAAAGGAAGCCGATCGCATCGGCATCGAGCTGCTGCACGAGTCCGGTTTCCGCACCCTGTCGATGGCGGATTTCTTCGGCCGCCTCGAGCGGGCCAACCGCTATTCCGATCCGAAGATGATCCCGGAATACCTGCGCACGCACCCCGTCACCGTCAACCGTATCGCCGAAGCGCGGGAGCGCGCCGAACGTCTGCACGACGACGTCGTGCGCGAGGACAGCTACGAGTACCAGCTCGTCTGGCACAAGCTGAACGTGATGGGGGCCGAGGATCCGAATCAGGCGCGCAATTATTATGAAACGATGCTGCGCGACGGCACGTTTCAGAATGAATCCGCGGCACGCTATGGCTACACGCTCGCGCTGATCGAAGCCCGCGATCTCGATCGCGCCCGCATCGAGCTCGGCAAGCTGCTCGCCGAGCAGCCGCGCCTGCCGGCATTCCGGCTGTTGCAGGCGAAGCTCGAACAGGAGGACGGCAACGCCGGCACCGCGCTCGAGCTGCTCGCGCGGCTCCATCGGGACGAACCGGACAACCGTGCTGCCTGCTATTCCTACGTTGCGTTGCTGAACCGGACCGGCGAAGCCGTCGAAGCCAAGCGCGTGTTGCGCGACTTCGGCGTGGCCGACGAACGCGAACCTCGTTTCTACAAGCTGCTGGCGGAAGCCGAGGAACGGCTCGGCGATCAGGCGAACTCGCACTACAACCTCGCCGAGTACTACCGCAGCATGGGTGAGCTCGAGCTCGCGTTCGAACAACTGCGCCTCGCTCAGGTGGTGCCCGATATCTCGCATTACCAGCGCCTGCGGATCGACGCCCGCATCGACGAAATCGAGAAGGATCTGAACCGCCTCGATCGGGATCGCGCGAAGCGCCGCGAACGCGAGGAGCGCCGGCAACGGGGCTGACATGTCGCGTCACGCGCTGCTGCTCGCGCTGTGTGCCGGTGTCGCGCAGGCCGCGACGCCCGTCGACGCCGGTCGTGCGCTGGCGTTCGCGACCGGCAAAGGCAACTGTCTCGCCTGTCACGTCATCGCCGGCGGGCGCCAGATGGGCAATGTCGGGCCGCCGCTTGCCGACCTGCGCTCGCGTTTCCCGGCGCGACGGGAGCTGTTCCGGCGGATCTGGGATGCCAGCGCGTACAATCCCGCGACGCTGATGCCGCCTTACGGCCGCCACGGCATCCTGAGCGCACGCGAGATCGAACTGATCATGGACTTTCTCTACACGCGAT
This sequence comes from Gammaproteobacteria bacterium, assembly GCA_020851775.1. Lineage (GTDB taxonomy): Bacteria > Pseudomonadota > Gammaproteobacteria. The sequence continues at coordinate 6,380 of JADZCB010000012.1, read as the reverse complement.
GATGCCGACCACCTTCACCCGTGTTGCGTCGCGCCGACGGGCGCTCGTCCGTCTCGCGACGCTGTGGCTTGCCCCGTTCGTCGCTCGCGTTGCGCACGCCGAACCGCATCGGCGTCCGGATCACGCGTTCGCGCAGAAGGACGTCGCGCCCACCTTGCGGGCGCTGTTTGGCCGCGACGACATTCCGCACAGCGATCTGATCCGCATCGGGGTCGCGAAGCTCGCCGAAAATGGTGCGGTAGTCCCGGTGAAGGTCGACGTCGATTTGCCGCATGTCGATGAAATCGCGCTGATCGGCACGCGCAACCCCGTCCCGCTGATCGGGCGTTTCAGCTTCGGTCCGCGGACGCGACCGTTCGTCGCGACCCGCGTGAAGCTCGCCGAGACCTCCGAGATCGTCGCCGTCGTGCGTGACGGCGAGACCTTGCTGCTCGCGCGCGCCGCCGTCGAAGTGACGGTGGGCGGGTGCGGCTGAGATGCCAGCCGCGACGATCAAGATTCGCACTCAGCGCCGCGAGGGCGCGTTGACGGTGCGCGCATTGATCCGCCATCCGATGGAAATCGGCCGCAAGCTCGACGACGGCACGCAACTGAAGACCCACTTCATCACCCGCGTCGTGTGCCGGCTCGACGATGACGTGGTGTTGGACGCCGACTGGGGCGGCGGCATCGCGAAAAATCCCTACCTGTCCTTCGTCGTCGACGGCGTCGATGCCGGCGCGCGGCTGACGCTCGCGTGGACGGACAACCAGGGTGAACGGGACGAACTCGTCGTCACGGTGTGAGCGCCCGCGCCGGCTCCTCGGTGCCGTGCTCGTCGCGCTGCTGTGGGCCGGGGCGGCAGGCGCGACGGCTCCCGACGCTGCGCACGACCGCGCGGCGCTGCGGGCAACCTACGCCGCGCGCTTTCCCGGGCTCGTGCTCGACGACCACGCGCTCGGTGTCTATGCCATCGACGCCGATCTGCGCGCGCAGTGGGAAGAACTGAACGAATTCCCGCCCTACGCGTTCGCGATCGACGAAGGACGCGAACTGTTCGACACCGCACTGCCGGACGGCAGCATGCTGGTCGATTGTCTGCCCGACGGCGGGATCGGGACGGCGCATACCTATCCGCGCATCGATCGCGCGCGCGGTGAGGCGGTGACGCTGCCGCTGCTCGTCAACGAATGCCGGGTCCGCCACGGCGCTGCGGTGTGGGATCCAGACCGGGGACCGATGATGGCGCTGCTGGCGTATCTCGCCGACACCTCGCGCGGCCGGCGTCTGGATGTGCCCTTGCCGGCGACCCCGGAGGCCCAAGCGGTCTATGCGCGCGGTCGCGCGCTGTTTCACATCAGGCGGGGTCAGCGCAATTTTGCCTGTTTCGACTGTCACGTGACGGCGGTCGGCCGACACCTGCGCGAGCAGCCGCTGATGCCGGTGCTCGGCGCACTGACGCATTATCCCGTCTACGGTTTGCGCTGGGGGGCGATGGGGAGCCTCCACGCGCGCTTCGCAGGCTGCTTCGAGCAGGTCGGGGCGGCCGCGCTGCCTGCCCAGAGTCCCGAGTACCGCGCGCTGGAGTACTTTCTCGGCGTGATGGGCGATGGACTGCCGTTCATCGCTCCCGGACTCCATCGCTGAACGCGAAGCCAATCTTGAAACATTGTTGATTTCAGCCGTCCCGCGCGGTTCTTGAGGCCTGGGTCACAGACCGGCGTCCCGTGAACCGTATGATTGCACACACAGGCAGTGCGGTTTCCCAAGGCCTTGCGGGAAGCCGAAAACGACAAAGAAATCAGAGAACAAGTAATGCTACGCATCAAGTCCCTCGTCACCGTCCTCGACGTCCTCGGCGCCGGTGCGCTGGTCGCGGCGACGCTGGCGCTGATCGACGCAAGCGGCGTGGTCGCCATCGTACCGGTCGCCGAAGCGCTGCCGCTGTTCACAGCGGCGTTTGCCTTGGCGATCGCCGCGTTCGCGTTAGCGCGCGCCCTGCAGATCGTCCATGTGATGCGCACGCGAATCGATCCGCGCCGCGCCCGCGAGCGGCGCGCCACCGAGATCGAAGTGCTGTCCCAGTCCGAAGCGGCGCCGTCGGTGCCGAATCCGTACCAGCGCGCGGCCTGAACCCCGTCACGAGTCCGACCTGATCGCCGACATGGTGGCGCGTCGCAGCGGCGCGCCATAATGGCGCTATGGGTATCGACGCCCGTGACGTGTGGTCACGGCCGTGCGCGGCCCCGGGGCGAGCGCCATGGATCCAGTGCCAGACTCTGCCGGCGGCAAACGCTACGTCAGCCGCCTCACCCGTGAAACCCTGGCTCTCATCCTCGCCGGCGGTCGCGGCGACCGCCTGCAAGGGCTGACCCGCTGGCGTGCGAAGCCGGCGGTGCCCTTCGGCGGCAAGTTCCGCATCATCGATTTCCCGCTGTCGAACTGCGTCAATTCGGGCGTGCGCAAAATCGGCGTGCTCACGCAGTACAAGGCGCATTCGCTGCTGCGCCATCTCTACCGCGGCTGGGGCTTTCTGCGACCGGAGCTCGGCGAATTCGTCGAAATCCTGCCGGCCTCGCAGCGCATCGACAACGAGTGGTACGCGGGCACCGCGGACGCCGTCTACCAGAACATCGACATCCTGCGCGCGCACGCCCCGACGTACGTGCTCGTGCTCGCCGGCGACCACGTCTACAAGATGGATTACGGCCAGATGCTCGCGTTCCACTCGCAGCAAAAGGCGGACATGACGATCGGCTGTATCGAGGTACCGTGTGCCGAGGCGTCGGCCTTCGGCGTGATGGCCGTCGACGAGCAGTTCAGGATTGGCGAGTTCGCAGAGAAACCGGCACAGCCGAAATCGATTCCCGGCCGCGATGGCACGGCGCTCGCGTCAATGGGCATCTACGTGTTCAACACGCAGTTTCTCTACGAACAGTTGATCCGGGACCGTGGCACGGCCGGTTCGAGCCACGACTTCGGCAAGGACATCATCCCGTCGGTGATCGGTCGCTACCGCGTCATGGCCTTCCCGTTCAGGAGCGCTGACGCCGATGTCGCGGCCTACTGGCGCGACGTCGGCACCGTCGATGCCTATTACCGGGCGAACATGGAGCTGCTCGACGTCACGCCGCAGCTCAATCTCTACGATCGCGACTGGCCGATCTGGACCTACCAGGAGCAGGTACCGCCGGCGAAATTCATCTTCAATGACGATGGCCGTCGCGGCAATGCCGTCGACTCGATGGTCTCCGGCGGCTGCATCATCTCGGGCGCACAGATCACACATTCACTGCTGTTCTCGAACGTGCGCGTCGAAGGCAGTGAACTGCGCGACTGCGTCGTGCTGCCCGACGTGTCGATCGGTGCGGGCTGTCGCATCCATCATGCGGTGATCGATCGCGGCTGCGTGCTTGCGCCGGGCACCGTCATCGGGGTCGATCCCGAGGTCGATCGCAAGCGCTTCAATGTCAGTCCCGAAGGGGTCGTGCTGGTGACCCCGGACGACATCGGTCAGCCGCTGCACTTCGTGCGCTGAGCGACGGCGGGCCGACGCTCACAGCCAACGCATGCGTCCCATCTCGAAGCGCTGCGCAAGCAGTGCGTGATACGGATAGACGCGCACGCGCAGGCTGGCGAGGCCGGACAGCGTGGTCGTGACGTCGGCCGCGAAGATTCGTTCGTCATCATGTCCCTCGACCGCCACGAGCTCGCAGGTCTCGTGCACCGTGAAGCCGCCGTTGCCATCGTCGACGCCGATCTGGCATTCGACACAGATGTCGGTCGCGTCGAGCGCCTGCAACTCGATACCGATCGCGAGTCGAAAGCCGGCGCCGGCGCGCAGCGTCGGTGGTGGGCCTTCGACCAGCCGCACGCGTACCGCCGGCCAGTGTGTGACGATGCGCTGTTTCCAGTCGGCGAGCGCGCGCCCCGCCGCAGCGCCGTCGGCGGCGAGACGCCGGGCATGCCGCGCGGCCGGGCCATAGAAATGCTCGGTGTACTCGAGCACCTGGCGTTCGGCATTGAAGCGCGGCAGCACCGTGCGCTGTGAGGCCTTCGCGAGCCTGATCCAGGCGCTCGAGTAGCCACGTCCATTGCGGTCGAAATACAGCGGTTTCGCGACGTCGAACAGCACGCGGCAGATCTCGTCCGCCTCGAGCCGGTTGCGTTCGTGATCGGACAGGCCGTGGCCGATCGGCGCGATGCCATAGCCGTTGTCGCCTGTGAAACCCTCGGCCCACCAGCCGTCGAGGATCGACAGGTGCACGGCGCCGTTGATCGCCGCCTTCATCCCGGAGGTGCCGCTCGCCTCGAGCGGAAACTCCGGATTGTTGAGCCAGATGTCGACCCCGGTGACGAGCTTGCGCGCGAGCGAGATGTCGTAATTTTCGACGAGGAACAGTCGTCCCAGAAACTTCGGCTGCAGCGAGTATTCGTGCAGTTGGCGGATCAGTTCCTGGCCCCCGTCATCGCGCGCGTGCGCTTTGCCGGCATAGACGAGGATCACGGGCCGCTCGTCGTCGGCGAGCAGGCGCGCGAGGCGCTCAGGGTCGCTCAGCAGCAGCGTCGCGCGCTTGTAGGTCGCGAAGCGCCGTGCGAAGCCGACGAGCAGCGGATCGTGCTCGGGGCTCAGGCGTTTCAGGCGGCGATCGATCTCCGCCTGTACGACGCCATGCCGCGCGTACTGGCGCGTGAGCCGCTCGCGCAGATCGCCGATCAGATCGAGTTTCAGCAGTTGACGCACGCTCCACCATGAATGGTCGGGCAATTCGTCGATGCAGTGCCAGAATGCGGCATTCGTCAGTTCGTTGCGCCACTGCCGACCGAAGCGGAGATCGAAAAGGTTCACCCACGGCGTCGCCAGATAGGTATGGGTGTGCACACCGTTCGTCACGTGCGACAAGGGGTTTTCGTTCGGCGCGATCTCCGGCCAGATGAAGCGTTCGTTCGCGCTCGCGACCATCTCGTGTACGGCACTGACGCCATTGTGAAAGCGTGAACCGCGGATCGCGAGCGACGTCTGGTTGAAGCCGAGTGCGTTCTGCGGGCTTGCACCGAGTGCGTACAGGCCCTGCTCGCCCTGACCGAGATCCTGGATCATCTGCGGGAAATAGTGCCGCATCATGTCGTGCGGAAAGACGTCGTGACCGGCCGGGACGGGCGTATGCGTCGTGAACACCGTCCCGGCCGCGACGACTTCCAGCGCTGTGCTGAAATCGAGGCCCTCACGCATCCATTCACGCAGGCGTTCGAGCACCAGGAACGCGGCATGGCCTTCGTTGATGTGCCACACGGTCGGCTGCAGTCCCAGCATACGCAGCGCGCGCACGCCGCCGATGCCGAGCACGATCTCCTGCGCGATGCGCGTGTCCGTGTCGCCGCCGTAGAGCTCGAACGTGATGCGTCGATCCTCCGGTGAATTCGGTTCGACGTCGGTATCGAGCAGGATCAGCCGGAGATCGCCGAGGCGGCCGATCCACGCCCGGATTGCGACATCGCGTCCGAGCAGATCGATATGCAGACGCAGCGGCACCCCGCGATCATCCACGGCCTCGACGAAGGCGAGATCGGCGCCCTGTACCGGCACATAGCGCAACTGCTGGCGGCCGTCGGCATCGATTTCCTGGCGCAGGTAGCCGGCGCGATAGAAGAGGCCGACCGCGACGAACGGCAGACGCAGATCGCTCGCCGCCTTGCAGTGATCGCCGGCCAGCACGCCGAGGCCGCCGGCATACAGCGGCAGGCTCTCGTGGAGGCCGTATTCGGCGCAGAAATAGGCGACGAGATCGGCTTGTGCATCCAGCTCGCGGCGGACACGCGCGTCACCTGGCTTCTGCAGATAACCGCCGTAGGCCGACAGCACCGCTTCGTATTCCTGCAGGAATACGGCGTTCGCTGCCGCCGCTTCGAGCGTCGATTGCGCAATCCGGCGCAGGAACATCTTCGGATTGTGGCCGCAGGCGTTCCACAGCGTGCGATCGAGGTTCGCGAACAGCGCCTGGATGCGCCGATCCCAGGTGTAGGAAAGATCGTCGGCCAGGGTCGGCAGGCGCGCGAGGGCCGCGGGCAGCACGGGCTGAATCTCGAACTCGATACGGGTTTCGCTCATGACGGCTCACACGGATGGCAGGGTTTCGAGTGTACTGAAGGCGACCGGGCGCCGCAGCCCGGGCGCGGCGCGCACGGGCGGGAGTCGTGCGGCACTTCGCTTATCATGCGTCGATGCTGAACGTGCTGTTCGCGACCTCCGAGGCCGCGCCTTTCATCCAGACCGGTGGGCTCGCCGAAGTCTGCGGCAGTCTGCCGAAGGCGCTCGCGCGCCTGGGGTGCGACGTCAAGCTAGTCCTCCCCGCTCACGGCCCGGTCAAGCGCGGAGTGTCGGGACTGACGCACCGGCGCCG
>JADZCB010000011.1 GCA_020851775.1 Gammaproteobacteria bacterium | reverse complement strand
TTGCGCACGCTCACCCCTGCGGGGCGCGCTGCGCGCGTCCGAACTCGCTGCGCGAGTTCGTCGAACCGAAGGGTTCTCACCAAGCCTCTCTCTCCGCCAGATCAGACAAATGCAAAGGGCCCGCGAGGGGCCCTTTGCATTTGTCTGATCTGGCGGAGAGAGAGGGATTCGAACCCTCGATAGAGCTTTTAACCCTATACTCCCTTAGCAGGGGAGCGCCTTCAGCCACTCGGCCATCTCTCCGGGACGCGCAGGATAACCGGCGCGGTCGAGGGGCGTAAAGCTGAGCGGGACAGATTACTCGGCGGCGCCGACAGCGTGATCCGAGTTCTCCTGCTGGATGCGTTGATAGATTTCTTCCCGATGGACGGCGACGTCCTTGGGAGCGTTGACACCGATGCGGACTTGGTTGCCCTTGATGCCGAGCACCGTCACGTTGACGTCGTCGCCGATCATCAGCGACTCGCCAACCCGTCTAGTCAGAATGAGCATGTCCTTTTCTCCAAACCTGCTGCGTGGACTCGGTTTGCCGGTGCGTGCCGCTCACGTCCCGCGAAGCCGCCCGCTACCGGTTGCGACCGGTATGTCCTGACGCCTTGCGCAACGGTTCCAGACACACATCCCCCGGGCGACCATCCGGTCTCGATCCGCTTGCCACGTCCGCTGAACGATAGTCGTTTCTTCACTTCCGCTGTCAACCGCCTCGCGCGGTCGTTTTCCATGTGCGTAGCCATTCTAGCGGAGCGAAAAGTGGATTTCTTGATAACAAGCGTAAATTCCGACCATGCCCGACGAGCGCTCAGGCCTCCCCGGCGAGGCCGAATTCCGTGTGCAGGGTACGTACGCCGAGTTCGGCATATTTCTCGTCGATAACGACGGAAATCTTGATCTCGGACGTGGAAATCATCTGGATGTTGATGCCCTCGCGCGCGAGCGCCGCGAACGCGCGGCTCGCGATGCCGGCGTGCGAACGCATGCCGACGCCGACCAGCGAGACCTTCACGATCTTGCGGTCGCTCTCGACCTTGCGCGCCTTCAGTTCCTCGGCCTGTTTCTCCAGGATGGACAGCGCCTTGTCGAAATCATTGCGATGCACCGTGAAGGTGAAGTCGGTGGAGCCGTCGGCGCCGGTGTTCTGCACGATCATGTCGACCTCGATATTCGCCGCCGCGATCGGACCGAGGATGCCGCTCGCGATGCCCGGCCGGTCCGGCACCCCCACGATCGTCAGTTTGGCTTCGTCTCGGTTCAGGGTGACGCCGGAAATCAGTGCGGCTTCCATGATGTTCTCCTCAGTCGTGATCAAGGTGCCCGGGCCGTCCGCGAAGGACGACAGCACGCGCAGGGACACCTGGTACTTGCTCGCGAATTCGACCGAGCGGATCTGCAGCACCTTCGCGCCGAGACTCGCCATTTCGAGCATTTCCTCGTACGTGATGCGATCGAGCCGGCGGGCATCCGGCACGATGCGCGGATCGGTCGTGTAGACACCGTCGACGTCGGTGTATATCTGACATTCATCGGCCTTCAGGGCAGCCGCCATCGCCACCGCGGTCGTATCCGACCCGCCGCGACCGAGCGTCGTGATGCTGTTGTTCGCATCGACCCCCTGGAAGCCGGCGATCACCACCACGCGACCGGCATTCAGATCGGCGCGCACGTTGTCGGCGTCGATCGCCTCGATGCGGGCCTTGTTGAAGGCCGAATCGGTCCTGATCCGCACTTGCGCGCCGGTATAGGACACCGCCGGCACACCGCCGGCTTCGAGCGCCATCGCCAGCAATCCGATCGTGACCTGCTCGCCGGTCGACAACACGACGTCGAGTTCACGTGCCGACGGCGGATTCTGGATCGCGCGCGCGAGGCCGATGAGGCGATCGGTTTCGCCGGACATCGCCGAGACGACGACGACGACCTGGTGGCCGCTGGCGACCGTGCGGCCGACCCGCTCGGCGACGGCCTGGATACGTTCCGGCGATGCCACCGAGGTGCCGCCGTATTTCTGGACTATCAGACTCATGACTCTTCACCCATCTGCTGCCGGAACCGCGAGTCCACACCCGTCGCGCGGGGCGCGTCGGACGTGGCCGGATTGCGGCGGATATGCGACACCCCGCTCGCGGGGCGTTCTGCGCGACCGGTGCCCGGCGCTCAGGCCAGGCGTTCGGCAACCCAGGTCTGCACGCTGGCGAGCGCTGCCGGCAGCCCTGCGACATCCGGCCCGCCCGCCTGCGCGAGATCCGGCCGGCCACCGCCCTTGCCGCCAATCTGCCCCGCGACATGGTTCGCGAGCTGACCCGCGTTGACCTTCGTCGTCAGGTCCTTCGTCACGCCGACGACGAACTTCGCCTTGTCGTCCTCGGTCGTCGCGAGCACGATCACGGCCGGCGCGAGCTTGTCCTTCAGACGATCCATCGCCTCACGCAGCGCGGCCGGATCGGCACCCTCGAGCGTCTGCACCAGCAGCCTCGCCGGACCGATCTGCACGGCGTCCTCGGCGATGTCGCGGCCGGCACCGCCGGCGGCGAGCCTGGCGCGGAGCGCCTGGATTTCCTTGTCCTGCGCTTTGAGGCGCTCGGCGAGCTGCCCGACCTTCGCTGCGACGTCGTCGCCGCCGCTGCTCTTCACGAGCGCGGCGATTCTTCGCAAAGTCGACTCATTGCGCAAGCTGTGTTCGAGGGCGGCGGCGCCGGTCACGGCTTCGATGCGGCGGACCCCGGCCGCGACGCCACCTTCGGACACGATCCGGAACAGGCCGATGTCACCGGTACGCGCGACGTGCGTACCGCCACAGAGCTCGACGGAGAAATCGCCCATCCGCAGCACACGGACCTCGTCTGCGTACTTCTCCCCGAACAATGCGATCGCGCCAGCGTCGAGGGCCTGCCGGTAGCCCATCAACCGGGTGTCGACGGGATGGTTGGCCCGGATTTCACGGTTGACGAGCGCTTCGATCGCGACAATCTCGTCCGTCGTCAACGCCCCCGTATGGGCGAAATCGAAGCGCAGCCGTTCGGGCGACACCAGCGAGCCTTTCTGCTCGACATGCGTCCCGAGCACCTGGCGCAGTGCGGCGTGCAGCAGGTGGGTCGCCGAGTGGTTCGACCGCGTCGGCGTACGGCGGTCGTCGTCGACCTCGGCCTGGATCTCGGCGCCCGGCACGAGCCGGCCACGTTCGAGCGTGCCCACATGCAGATGCAGACCGCCCTGCTTGCGCGTGTCCGCGACGGCAAACGATGCCTCGCCGCCGACGAGCTGGCCGCGATCGCCGACCTGACCGCCGGACTCGGCGTAGAACGGCGTGCGGTCGAGCACCACGACGCCCTGCTCGCCGGCTTCGAGCGAAGGCACCGGTGCACCGTCGCGGAACAGGCCGACGACATGCGCCCCGGCCAGTTGCGTCGCCTCGTAGCCGGCAAAGTCCTGGACACTGCCGAGCGCCGCGAGCGCGTCGCCGGCAATTGCATGCGAGGTGTCGAGGTTCGCGAAATGGCTCGCGGCGCGTGCGCGTTCGCGCTGGGCTTCCATCGCCGCCTCGTAGGCGGCCATGTCGATGCCGAGCCCGCGTTCGCGCGCGATGTCGTTGGTCAGATCGACCGGGAAGCCGTAGGTGTCGTTCAGCTTGAACGCGAGTTCGCCGGGAATGATCGTGCCGGACAGATCGGCGACGGCGCTTTCGAAGATGCGCAGCCCTTGCTCCAGCGTTTCCGCGAAGCGCTCCTCTTCCTGCTTCAGCACCTCGACGATGCGCCCGCTGCGCGTGACGAGCTGCGGATAGGCCTG
>JADZCB010000010.1 GCA_020851775.1 Gammaproteobacteria bacterium | reverse complement strand
GCGCCGAGACTCCGCGCGAGACTGCGTCCCATCGTCTCGAAGCGCAGGATGCCGCCGACCAGCGTGTATTCCGGCACCGCCTTGAGCCGCTTCATGAGCTGTACCGCGCGATCGACCAGCGATTCGATCGCGCCATGCATGATTGACGCGGGTGCGGTGCCGAGCGACAGGTGATTGATCACCTCGGACTCGGCAAACACCGCGCAGACGCCCGAGATCGGTACCGGCTCCTTCGACGTCGCGATCAGTGGGCCCATTTCATCGACGCCATAACCCATGTAACGCGCCGTCTTCTCCAAAAACGCGCCGGTGCCCGCCGCGCACTTGTCGTTGAGGCGGAACGAATGTACCCGGCCCGCTTCGTTCAGCCGGCTGCATTTCATCGTCTGCCCGCCGATGTCGAGCACGCTGCGCGTCGCCGGAAACAGCGCGACCGCGCCCGCCGCGCACGCGGTCAGTTCGGTCACATGGTTGTCCTTGATCTGCGCCTGATGGCGGCCGATGCCGGTGGCGACGATGTATTCGATACGGGCGCGGGCAAGGCCGGCATCGGTCAGACATTCATCGAGTGCCTGTTGCGCAACCTCGCTCAGCCGAAAGCCGGTCGGGCGCAGCCGGCGTGCGACGATCCGCCCGTCGTCGACCAGTACGACCTTGGTATACGTCGATCCGATATCGATGCCTGCCGTGAGTGTCATCGCGCAGCCTCCTCCACCCCACGCGCATGGCGCCCGTCGTCGATGCGTTCGAGCGCAAACAACGCCGCGCCGAGCGCGCCCATGAAATGGGAGTCCTCGCTGATATTGACCGGGCACCCGAGCTTCTCTTCCATCGCCTTGACCATCGCGACGTTGCGCGCGACGCCGCCGGTGAACGTGATGTCGGGCTCGATGCCGACCCGGCGCAGCAGCGCGAACGAGCGCACCGCGATCGACTGGTGCACACCCCACAGGATGTCCTCGACTTTCTTGCCCTTGCCGAGCCAGGACAGCACTTCCGATTCGGCGAACACCGTGCAGGTCGTGCTGATGCGCACCGGGCGCGTGTAACGCAGCGCCGCCGGTCCGAGTTGATCGAGCGGGATCTGCAGAGCCGCCGATGCCGCGCCGAGAAAGCGCCCGGTACCGGCCGCACACTTGTCGTTCATGCAGAAATCGACGATCTCGCCGCTGTCGCTGACGCGTATCGCCTTGGTGTCCTGCCCGCCCATGTCGAGCACGGTACGGGTGCTGGGAAACATGTGGACCGCGCCGCGTCCGTGACAGCTTATCTCGGTGATCTGATCGTGACCGAAGGTCACGCGGTAGCGGCCGTAGCCCGTCCCGATCACGTATTCGACGTCGAACTCCGACAGGTGCGCCGCCTCGAGCGCACAGCCGAATGCATGCTCGGCAGCCCGGATCACATTGGCGCCGGTATCGGTCAGCGCGCGTGCGACGATTGCTCCCTCGGCATCGACAATGACTGCCTTGGTCTGCGTGGATCCGACATCGACTCCGGCTGCATACGTCATGCGAATCCTCCGTCAGGTGTGGCCGGCAGTGCGATGCTGTCGTGACGCCAGTCCCTCGAAAAAGGCGTCGATGCGATTCTTCATCTGCGCCTCGGACACTACACGCCGGTCCATCATGTCGGACTCGATGAAGAGGCTCGGTACGTCACGTCGTCGCGCGAGCGCGCCGCGGCCGTCGGCGAGACCGGTGGACACCGTGCGGCAACTCTTGATCGGATGGTAGATGATCGCACTCACCCCATAGTCGTCGAGCATTTCCTCGAGCATGAGGTCCTGGTGGAACATGCTGTCCATTGCCGCCCGCACCCCGATCAACACACCCTCGGCGAGGCTTTCCAGCGGATCGGCGAGGTCGTATTCGAAGCCGGCGTTGGCGCCGCCCGAGGCGAAGTGCAGGTAGGTCGAGTTGATGAACACGCCGTGACGCTCGGCGAACATGTCGTTGAAGCGGCGGAACATCGGGTAGCACGGCACGCCGACGAACACCAGCCGATGACTTTCGTCGACGAGCGTGCCGATGCCGTGCGCCGCCTTGTGACGGAATTCCTCGAGCGCGTCGGAGAAGTAGCGTGCGCCGGCGGCGGTACCGCGGAACCCATTGGCGACGCCGAGAAACACCGTGCCGTCGGTCAACGCATTGAACACCGCCGGGCGACTGCGATTGAGTTCGATCAATGCGCGCCACGCGCCGGTCAGGACGTTGGCGTGTGCCATCGTTTCCCGCAGGCGATCGATGTCGAAACGCCTGCCGGTCAGCGTCTCGCAGGTCGTGATCAGTTCCTCGAGCTGCGCCCTGACGTAGCGCCGGTCATTCGCGAAATCACGCGCATCGATGCGGCCGAGATCGGCACGATCGCGCGTGCCGGGTACGTCGATCGTCACCACCGGCATCGCGTGCATGCGGGACCAGATCTCGGCCCACTTGATGTAGGTGTTGCACGCATTGGTCAGGACGGCGATCCCCGGTTTCGGGATCCGGCCCATCGGATGGCTGCCGCGGTTCATCTGCACGGCGACATCGGCCTTCACGTAGCCACAGATGTCCGGAGAGTACCCGGCAGCCTCGGCTTCGCTCAGGTAGTCGTGTGCGACCTTGCGCACCGCTGCCTGCAGCGAATTGATTTCCGGAAACACGACATCGAAATCGAAGGCCTTGAGGATTTCGTTCATGCTGCCCATGACGAAGACATAGGCGGCACGCCGGCCTTCCTCGGCCGCCTGAGTCAGGGTCGCGAACCAGTCCCGGAACAGTCGTGCGCCATCGCGGTTGGCGCGTCCCACCAGGGCATCGGGCGTCGTGACCAGGCTCATTGCTGTTCCCTCATGCGAACTGCAGGTTCTCTAGGAACGTCTCGATCTGCATTTCGAGATTCTCGAACGACGTCATGTTCTCTTCGAATTCGCTGACGAAATAGGGAATCTGTTGCGCGTCGAGCATCTGCGTATAGGCGACCTGTTCTTCGAGACCCGGTTCGCACATCTTCGCGGCGGCGAGGATCACGGCGTCGGCGCGCGCCGCGCGCACACGTTCGAGCAGCATGTGTTCCTTCGGCTTGCGCAGATCGTGCTGCACGGGACTGTACGACGAGGTTTCGATGTACGCCCGGGCCAGCGCCTGCAGCGGCGCCGCATCCACGCTGACGTCCTCGGTCAGCCAGCGCAGGCCGATCAGCAGGTCGTCGTCGACGACGTAGCAGGTTCGTCCGAGCATGCGCAGCAGATCGAGCGGCGGCTGTTCGCAGAAGCCGCCCTCGAACACCACGCGTACACGGTCCTCGCGCCGGGCCTGCCGGGCGCGGATGCGCGGAAGCAGGTTCTCCAGGAGGTCATTGTGTTCCTCGCGCGGGACGAAGCCAGCGAGCGCCACCAGGCACCACGCATCCGCCGCATCGAGCAGCCACGGCGTGTCGCGCTTGATCATGTACAGCTCGCGCAGCAGCGCCCGATTGCGATTGAACACGTCGATCGAATGCGTCAACGCCTCCGCATCGATGTGACGATTCGCCACCTGCTCCACGACGCGCTGCAGCCGCGCGTATTCATCGGTCAGATAGGACACGCTGTGCGCGGAGTTCGGATTCTGTGGCAGGTAGAGGATCTGGCAGGGATAGTCGTAATTGCGCGCCCAGATCGCCGCCAGGTTGCGGGCCGCATCGCAGATTGGATGGGAGACGAACAGGTCGAGCGTCAGTGCCTGCGACAGCGCCGCCTCGAGCGAGGTCTTGATGATCGAGCACAGATAGGAGCCGAAATGGGAATCGGCGATGCCGGGTTCGAGTGGTGCGCCACGCATCTTGACCGGCAGCAGTCCGGCAGCATGGGCGATTTCCTCGGGGAAGTAGACCTGGAAATGGCCGGCGACCTTGCCGCCCTGCGCGCGCCAGGCCCGCACCGTCGGAAACGTCGGGTCCTCCGCGAGTTCGCGACACAGATACAGCACGTCGTCCAACGTGCCATCGCGCCATTCCTGCGGAAGCGTGGGTATCACGACTCGAGCCTCATCGTCCGAATCCGACGCGGCCATTCTAGGGAGGC
>JADZCB010000009.1 GCA_020851775.1 Gammaproteobacteria bacterium | reverse complement strand
CTCGCGAAAGGAACACGGTGCTGGAACTCATCAAGGCGGGCGGTTGGGTCATGTGGCCCATCATGCTCGCGTCGATCATCGCGATGGCCATCGTCGTCGAGCGCTTCTGGACGCTGCAGCGCAAGCGCATCGCGCCCGACAATCTCGTCGCGCAGGTCTGGCAGTGGTTGCGCGGCGGACATCTCGACGAGGCGCGCCTGCAGGCCCTGCGGGCGGGCTCGCCGCTGGGTCGCATTCTCGCCGCCGGTCTCGTCAACCGCCGGCACGAGCGCGCGATCATCCGCGAAAGCATCGAAGAGACCGGTCGTCTGGTCGTCTTCGAACTCGAACGCTACCTGAACACGCTCGGTACGATTGCCGCGGTATCGCCGCTGCTCGGCCTGCTCGGCACGGTGTTCGGCATGATCCAGATGTTCGGTGCATTGAAGACCGCCGGCGCCGGCGACCCCGCCGAGCTCGCCGGCGGTATCGGCCAGGCCTTGATCACGACTGCCGCGGGTCTGCTCGTCGCGATTCCGGCCCTGTATTTCTACCGGTATTTCCGCGGGCGCGTCGAGGCGCTCGTGATCACGATGGAGCAGGAGGCGCTGAAGCTCGTCGAAGTCCTGCATGGCGAACGCGAGCAGGACGATGCGCCACCGGCCCCGCGTGCCGCGCAGGGCAGGACGCGCGGATGAGATTCCGGCAGCGCCACCGCGAGGATATCGACATCAACGTCACGCCGCTGATCGACGTCGTGCTGCTGCTGCTGATTTTCTTCATGGTGTCGACGAAGTTCATCGAGCAGTCGAAGATCGATCTCGTGCTGCCGTCGGCGAGCCGCGAAACGCCGGACAAACTGCCGGCGACGATCGAAATCACGATCGATCGACGAGGCCAGGTTTTCGTCGAGGGCAAGGCGCTCGTCAATTCGAAGCTAGACACGCTGCGCCAGGCGCTCGCCGGCGCGAAGTCGGAGAAGGGGGGGCGGGCCGAGCCCGTCGTCGTGATCAACGCCGATCGCGGCACGGCGTTCCAGCTCGCCGTCGATGCGATGGACGCGGCGCGTCTCGAGGGTCTGACCCACGTCACGTTTCCGATGAACGTGCGCGACAGGCGCGAGTGAGTCGCTTTGAATGCGCGCGTGCGAAAACGATCGGTGTGGTGGGTCGACCTGCTCGATCGCCTCTGGTATGGACGGCACCCGGCGAGCGTCGCGCTGATCCCGCCGAGCTGGCTCTTTCGTGCCGTCACCGTACTCCGGAAGCGCGCCTATGCGTCGGGGCTGTTGACGATCTACCAGGCGAGCGTGCCCGTCATCGTCGTCGGCAACCTGACCGTCGGCGGCAGCGGCAAAACGCCGCTCGTGATCTGGCTCGCGGGGTATTTGAAGTCGCTGGGACTGAATCCCGGGGTCGTCGCGCGGGGCTACGGTGGGCAGGCCGCGCACTGGCCGCAGCAGGTGCGGCCTGATTCGGATCCGGCAGTGGTCGGCGACGAAGCAATCGTGATCGCACGCCGCACGCGTTGTCCGGTGGCCGTCGATCCGTCGCGCGCGGCGGCGGTCGCGGCGCTGGTCGAACATGGCAAGTGCGATGTCGTGATCAGTGACGATGGCCTCCAGCATTACGGGCTCGCGCGCGACATCGAGATTGCGGTCGTCGATGGTGTGCGGCGGCTCGGCAATGGCCGACTGCTGCCGGCAGGGCCGCTGCGTGAGCCACTGCAGCGTCTGCGCGAAGTGGATTTCATCGTCACCAACGGAATCGCCGGACGTGGCGAGTTCGCGATGAAATACGTACCGGTCAACCCGATCAATCTCGTCGACCGGCGGCAGAGCATCGATTTCTCCGATCTGCAATCGACCTCAGTGCACGCAGTGTGCGGGATCGGCAATCCGGAGCGCTTCTTCCAGATGCTGAAGAACAAGGGTCTGAAGATCGTGCCGCACGCCTTTCCCGATCATCACCGCTACAGGGTCGAGGACCTCGCGTTCGGGGACGATGCCCCGATTCTGATGACCGAGAAGGATGCGGTGAAATGTGAACGGTTCGGCCTTGCGCGCTGCTGGTCGGTGCCCGTGACGGCGGAACTCCCCGAAGTGTTTGCGCAGCGTCTGCAGGCGCTGCTGATGCGAGGTGACAATGGACAAGAGGCTGCTTGAAATCCTGGTGTGTCCTGTAACGAAAGGACCGTTGATCTACGATCGGACGAAACAGGAACTGATTTCCCGTAGCGCGCGGCTCGCCTACCCGATCCGCGACGACATTCCGATCATGCTCGAGGACGAAGCTCGCGAACTCTCCGAAGAGGAAATCGAGCAGCTCGCGAAGTGAGTTTCAAGGTCTATGTCCCGGCACGCTACGCATCGTCGCGCCTGCCGGGCAAGCTGCTGCTGCCGATCGCGGGGCGCCCGATGCTCGAACGGGTGCTCACACGGGCTCGTGCGAGCGGCGCGAGCGAGATTGTCGTCGCGGCCGACGACGAGCGCATCGCGCGCGTCGCCGACGCCTGTGGCGCCGCCGTCTGCCTGACCGATCCCGCGCTGCCATCCGGCACCGATCGCATTGCGGCCGCGGCGGCGGCGCGTGGCGAGGCGCGCGATCAGATCATCGTGAATCTGCAGGGCGATGAACCGTTCATGCCGGCCGCGGTGATCGCGCAGGTCGCATGCTTGCTCGAAGGCGATGATCCGCCGGATCTCGCGACGGTATGCGAGCCGCTGGCGATGCGCGAGGAGTGGGAGAGTCCGCATATCGTGAAGGTCGTCCGCACGCTGGACGACCGCGCGTCGTACTTCAGCCGGGCACCGATCCCGTTCGTGCGCGACGGCACCTGGGCGCCCGGGCCGCATTATCGGCGCCACGTCGGTCTCTATGCCTACACCGTCGGTTTTCTGCAGCGCTACGTCGCGTGGCCGCCGGCGGCACTCGAGGAAATCGAACGGCTGGAGCAACTGCGCGCACTTGCCCGCGGCGCGCGCATCGTCGTGCCCGATGCCGTGGCGCCGTGCGGGATCGGCGTCGACACGCCGGCCGATCTCGCGCGTGCGGACGCGATCTGGCAGGCCTTGGACGCGGAGGGGCAGGGTGGCTGAGATCCTGCGCGTCCTGTTCCTGTGCACCGGCAACCTGTGCCGCTCCCCGCTTGCGCAGGCAATGCTGATCGCCGCAGCGCAGGCGCGCGGGGTCGACACGCGGCTCGCCGTCACCTCGGCCGGCACGCATGCGCGTGACGGCCAGCCGTGTCCGCCACCGCTGCTCGAGATCGCGAGCGAGTATGGGCTCGATCTCACTGCACACCGGTCACGCCGCTTCGATCTCGGCGACTTCACCACGCAGGATCGGATCATCGCCCTCGACCTCGGCCACCTCGATTACCTGAACTTCATGCGCCCGTCGCAGGCGACGGCGCGACAGAGTCTGCTGCTGTCGGGCGTCGACGAGGCCGGAACGATCGAAGTCCCCGATCCCTTCGGACGCGCAGCACGCGACTATGCGCGCGCGGCGGCGCTGATCCAGATCGGGGTGCGGAATCTGCTCGCGGGACTGGTGCCGGGATGACGGCAGGCCGGCGTGGGACTCAACGTTCGCGGAAAGTGATGCGACCCTTGCTCAGATCGTAGGGTGTCAGCTCGACCAGCACGTTGTCGCCGGTGAGGATACGGATGTAGTTCTTGCGCATCTTGCCGGAGATGTGGGCGGTGACGATGTGCCCGTTCTCCAGTTCGACCCTGAACATCGTATTCGGCAGGGTCTCCACGACCTTGCCTTTGATCTCGATGTGATCTTCTTTCGCCATGCTGCCTCTGTCGGGTGGGGAGCCCCGGCGGCGGGGCGGCCAATTCTGCCCGATCAGCGCGCACCCGGTAAAGCAGAACCGATCATGGCATCGCTTCTGTCGAGCCGCGTCCAGGTGCCACCACTCAACTGCTCGAGCGGCCAGTACTCGCGCTTGTACGTCATCTTGCGGCATTCCTCGATCCAGTAGCCGAGGTAGAGCCACTTCAACTGCAGCGTCCTGGCGAGTTCGATCTGTTTCAGAATCGCGAGCCGACCGAGACTGCGACGGGGCAACGTCGGATCGAAGAAGGTATAGACGGCGGACAGACCGTCGAGCAGGTGATCGACGACGGCGACGGCGAGCAACTCGCGGCCACGACGGAATTCGTAGAACACGCTGTCGGCCCAGCCCGATGTCAGGAATTCGAGGTAGCTGTCGCGGTCGGGGTTCTCCATGCTGCCGCCGCTGTGGCGCGCGTTGATGTAGCGTTCGTACAGCGTGAAGTGTTCGCGCTGGAACGTCGGCGGTTTCGGCACCAGGTACACATCCGAATTGATGCTCAGGGTACGGCGCTGGGCGCGCGTCGCCTCGAACTCGGCGACGGGGATGCGCACCGGGATGCAGGCGGCACAGTCCGGACACTGCGGGCGATAGACGTGATCCCCGCTGCGGCGGAAGCCGTGCTGGGACAGCAGCGTGTAGGTCTGCACGTTGGGGCGGCGGCGCGGATCGACGAAGATCGTCACGGCATTGCGCCCCGGCAGATAGCCGCACTTGTGGGGCGGGGTGACGAAAAATCCGAGCGAAGTCCCGGTGGGCGGCTTCATCTGGCGGGTTGCTCCTCGAGTACGCGCCACGCCGATTTTGCCGGTTCCTGGCCGCAGAGGATAGAGAGCGCGGTGACGAAGCGTGTCCGCGGGAGCAGTACGGCACCGAGCGAAACAAGGTGCGGATTCGAGACCTGGCAGTCGAACAGCGCGTAGTCCCAGGCCGCGAGCAGGCCGCAGGCGGTCGCGAGGGCCACCTTCGACGCGTCCGTCATGCGGCTGAACATCGATTCACCGAAGAACACGCGTCCGATCGCGACGCCGTACATGCCCCCGACCAGCTCACCGTCGTGGCGGCATTCGACGGAATGCGCATGGCCCTGTCGGTGCAGCGTCGCGTAGGCGTCGAACATGTCGTCCGTGATCCACGTCCCGCCGCCGTCGCGTCGGGGCGCGGCACAGCCGTGCATGACCCCCGCGAAGTCGCGATCGATCGTCACCTCGAAGTGACCGCGGCGCAGGGTGCGGGCGAGCGAACGTGAGACGTGGAACGCGCTCGGGTACAACACCGCACGCGGATCCGGTGACCACCACAGGATCGGCTGGCCGGCGGAGAACCACGGAAAGACGCCGCGGCGGTAAGCCTCGAGCAGGCTCGCTGGCTCGAGATCGCCGTGCGCGGCGAGCAGACCGTTCGGCTCGGTCAGGGCCTCGTCGACCGGCGGCAGCCCCACGCCGTAGCGCTGCGCGGCGATCCAGTAGAACCGCGGCACGCCACGCGTCATGCGTGCGGCTCGCGACGGTAGGCCGTGTGGGCGCCGACTTCGTCGACGTGGCGATCGATCGCGACGGACTCCCGCTGCAGAAAGCCGGCGACCGCGCGACGGAAGCCGGGATCACGCAACCAGTGTACGGACCACGTCCGCAGCGGTTCGAAGCCGCGCGGGATCTTGTGTTCACCCTGCGCGCCAGCATCGAAGTGGCGCAGGCCGGTGGCGATCGCGTATTCGATGAACCGGTAGTAGCACAGTTCGAAGTGCAGATGCCGTACGTGGCGCGTACAGCCCCAGTGCCGGCCATAGAGCGTGTCGCGGCCACGCAGCGCGAACGCGCCCGCGACATGGTCGTCACCGTCGCGCGCGAAGATCAGCAGCGGCGCCTCGGGCATGGTCGAGCTGAGGCTCTGCAGGAAGGCGAGCGTCAGCCGCGGCGCACCCCACTTGCGCGTGAAGGTGTCACAGTAGAAACGGTGAAAGACGCGCCAGTGTGCCGGCGTGATCGCAGCGCCCGCGACGAGTTCGATGACGAGCCCGCTGTCGGCGATCGCGCGGCGTTCGCGGCGGATTTCCTTGCGCCGTTTCGATGACAGGCTCGCGAGGAAGTCCTCGAAGTCCGCATAGCCGCGGTTGTACCAGTGATACTGGCAACCCTCGCGCAACAGGAGGTCATCGCCTTCCAGCAGCGGCAATTGAGCGTCGGCGGGGAACAGGCAATGCCACGACGAAGCGCCGATGTCCGCCGCGAGCGCGCGGGCTTCGCCGATCAGCGTGCGTGCGATGGCGGCAGCCGCGGGCGACGACTCGTCCAGCAACAGCCGCCGACCCACCACCGGCGTGAACGGCACGGCGGTGACGAGCTTCGGATAGTAGCGTCCGCCGGCCCGCTCCCATGCATCGGCCCAGCTCCAGTCGAAGACGAACTCGCCGTAGGAGTTGTCACGGACGTACAGCGGCAGCGCACCGACCAGACGGGCGCCTTCGCGGGCGAGCAGGTGCCGGGGATACCAGCCGTGATCCTCGAGGCAGTGATGGTGCTCGAGTCCGGACAGGAATTCATGACGCAGGAAGGGATCGTCGGCGCCGGCCAGCGCATTCCACTCGGTGGCCGAGATCTCGCGCAGCGAACGGACGGCGTCGACGACAAACGTGGCGATGCGTCAGCCCTTGGGTTCGGGATGGCCGGTGAACAGCGGAAAGGGCGTGATTTTTTCGCTGCGGCCGGTGCCATCGGTGATCTTGCTGAGGCCGGTCTTTTCGACCTCGTCGATGCGCACCACGGCGTGCATCGGGATATAGGTGCGCTTCACCCCCTGGAACTCGGACTTGAGATGTTCTTCGCTCGGATCGACGACGACGGTCGTCTTCTCGCCGAACACGATGTCCTCGATTTCGACGAAGCCGAGGAGACCGCCCTGGTTCACCTTGCGGGCATAGATTTCATAGACCTTGCCGTGGTTGTGGAAGGTGACGCGATAAGTGCTCTTGCGTGTCATGGTGCCTGGTTCGTGTTGCGGGGCGTCCGTGGCGGCTGCAGGGCGCGCGGCGGATGGCCGGCACGCTAACAGATATCGTCGGGGCCGAGTACGGCAGACCATCGAACCGGGCGCGAGCACCGGCGTTCGCACGCGATCACGGAGTCGAGCCCGAACGCGTGGCGAACTCCGCGGCCCTGCACGAAGCCACGACGGACGCCGTCGGCGCCGCCCAAAACCTCATCCGGAATAATGGCTTGACGCCCTGAGCCCGATTCGAATCGGGGTCGGCGGAGTCGTTTGTCGCGCCTTCCGTGCGCGTGTCGCGGCGCCAGGCAGGCCGTCGACCAGGGTGAATCCGGAGTCTCGCGGCCGAGGCGGGCTTTCCCGTGCCTTGGGATAGCCTTCAGATCGTGCTGGAGGTATGATTTAAATTCTCATGTAGGACAATTGCTTAAACGATCATTTGCAGGGCGGTATCAACATATGGCGCAGGCAATCCGGCGACAGCCCAGTGTCGCCGATCAAGTCGGAGTCCACGTCTGGCAACGGCTGAAGGAAGGAGTGCTGATCGCCGCCGGCGGCGTCGCGCTGTTCGTGCTCGTTGCGCTGTGGACCTTTCACCCCGACGACCCGGGCTGGTCCCATACGGGTTTCGGCCAGCCCGAGATCCGCAACGAAGGCGGGGTGTTCGGCGCATGGCTCGCCGACGTCCTGATGTATCTCTGCGGGCGCTTCGCCTATTTCCTGCCGCTCGCCGTCGTCTACGGCGGCTACCGCTTCTATCGTCACGCACGGCTGACCGGTGCGACGCCCGACTATGCCTGGCTGTCGATCCGCGTGACGGGCTTCCTGATGGCACTCGGCACGGGCTGCGCATTGTTGTGGGTGCGCTCGCACGGCGCCTTTCCCGAACTGCCGCACCGCGCCGGCGGCATCCTCGGCGACGTCGTCGGTCGCGGCCTGATCGCCCTGTGCGGTGAACTCGGTGGCATCCTGCTGATGCTCGCGGTCTTTCTTGCCGGCATCACGCTGCTCACGAACCTGTCGTGGCTGCGCGTGATCGATGTCACCGGCGCCTGGACGCTCGCCGCCTGGGAGTGGACGGCGCTGCGTGTTGCCGGCCTGCTCGAGCGCGTCGATCGCGAGCAGCACCGCCGCGAGCGCGTCGCGATCGTCGAACAGGAAGTCGAGCGTCAGGAATTGCGGGCGCCGCCGCGCATCGAACCGAAGGTCGTCGAGATCGAACCGGGCCTGCGTGTCGAACAGGAAAAGCAGTCGAAGCTGTTCGATCCCGATGCCGAAACCGCGCTGCCCGCGCTGTCGCTGCTCGACGAACCGCGCGCCGCCGTCGTCGGTTACTCGGCGGAAGCACTCGAAGCGATGTCGCGCCAGGTCGAACTGAAGCTGAAGGATTTCGGCATCGAGGCGCAGGTCACCGCGGTGCTGCCGGGGCCTGTCATCACGCGATTCGAACTGATGCCTGCGCCCGGGGTGAAGGCGAGCCGGATCACCAATCTCGCGAAGGATCTCGCGCGCTCGCTGTCGACGGTCAGCGTGCGGGTGGTCGAAGTGATCCCGGGCAAGTCGGTCGTCGGTCTCGAGATCCCGAACGAACGCCGCGAGGTCGTGAGCCTGTCGGAAATCCTGAAATCGCGCGAATACGAAGACAGCGAATCCCGTTTGACGCTGGCCCTCGGCAAGGACATCGCGGGCAAACCTTCGGTCGTCGATCTCGCCCGCATGCCGCACCTGCTCGTCGCCGGCACGACGGGCTCGGGCAAGTCCGTCGCGCTGAACGCGATGATCCTGAGTCTCTTGTACAAGGCGACCGCGAACGACGTGCGGCTCATCATGATCGACCCGAAGATGCTCGAGCTGTCGGTCTACGAGGGCATCCCGGGCCTGCTCGCGCCGGTCGTCACCGACATGAAGGAAGCGGCGAATGCGCTGCGCTGGTGCGTCGGTGAGATGGAGCGGCGCTACAAGCTGATGGCGGCACTGGGCGTGCGCAACATCGGTGGCTACAACCGCAAGGTACTCGACGCGATCGAGGACGGCGCGCCGATCATCGATCCGCTGTTCAAGCGCAAGGCCGACGGCGACACTGCACAGCCGCTCGGCACGCTGCCGTATATCGTCGTCATCGTCGACGAGCTCGCCGACATGATGATGACCGTCGGCAAGAAGGTCGAGGAATTGATCGCGCGCCTCGCGCAAAAGGCCCGCGCTGCCGGCATTCATTTGATACTCGCCACGCAACGGCCCTCGGTCGACGTGATCACCGGTCTCATCAAGGCGAACATCCCGAGCCGGATCGCCTTCCAGGTGTCCTCGCGCGTCGATTCGCGCACGATTCTCGATCAAATGGGCGCCGAGAACCTGCTCGGTCACGGCGACATGCTCTATCTGCCGCCCGGGACGGGGCTGCCGCAGCGTGTGCACGGCGCGTTCGTGTCCGATCAGGAAGTGCATCGCGTGGTCGAGGAGCTGCGCAAGCTCGGCGCACCCGAGTACATCGATGCGATCGTCAATGCGCCGAGCGATGACATCGGCGGTGCGGGTTTCGACGAGGACGAGGGCGGTGGTGAGCAGGACGAGCTCTACGATCAGGCCGTGAAAATCGTCACCGAGACACGCCGGGCGTCGATCTCCGGCGTGCAGCGGCGTCTCAAGATCGGCTACAACCGCGCCGCGCGGATCATGGAGGACATGGAGCGCGCCGGCGTCGTCGGCGAACTGCAATCGAACGGCATGCGCGAAGTGCTGGCGCCGCCGCCGCCACCGCGTGACTGAGATGGCTACGCGCGGACGATCGATGCGTGGATTCGCCGGCCTGCTGCTCGGGCTGGTCGCCTCTCTGCCCGTGTTCGCCGATGGTCGGGCGCAACTCGACGACTTCCTCGCGCACGTGAAATCCTTCCACGCGCGTTTCGAACAGCAGTTGTTCGACGAATATGGCGAATTGCTGGAGACGTCCGGCGGCGAAGTCGACATCATGCGACCGGGTCGCTTCAACTGGTCATACGAAAAACCGTATCGACAGCGCATCGTGTCCGACGGCAAGACGCTGTGGATCTACGATGCGGATCTCGAACAGGTGACCATCAACGACGTCGATCTCGGGAGCAGT
Source organism: Gammaproteobacteria bacterium (assembly GCA_020851775.1). Classification (GTDB taxonomy): domain Bacteria; phylum Pseudomonadota; class Gammaproteobacteria. The sequence goes on along the minus strand of JADZCB010000009.1, from coordinate 2,801 downwards.
GATTCGCCGGGCCGACTGCTCGGTGACGAGGTCGACGTCGATGCGAGTTTCACCGTCGTATCGCTGCCGGCGAAGGACGGCGTCGAGTGGTTGAAGCTGACGCCGAAAGCTGCGAATCAACAGTTCAACGAGATCGAACTCGGCCTGCGCGACGGGACGGTGGTCGCGATGCGGCTGAAGGATAATCTCGGCCAGACCACGGCGATCGATTTCAGCGACATCGATCGCAAAGCCGAGATCGATCCCGCGCTCTTTCGCTTCCAGCCGCCGCAGGGCGTCGACATCATCCGCGGCACGGGCTCATGATGTGAACACGGCCGGGCCCGACACGCGACCGCTCGCCGCTCGCATGCGGCCGACGCGTGTCGACGAACTCGTCGGCCAGCAGCACATCCTCGGTCCTGGGAAACCCCTGCGGCGCGCGCTGGACGCGGGGCATCTGCATTCGATGGTGCTGTGGGGGCCGCCCGGCGTCGGCAAGACCACGATGGCGCAGATCATCGCGCACTGTGTGGACGCGCAGTTTCTCGCCGTGTCCGCCGTGCTGTCGGGCGTGAAGGAAATTCGCGTCGCTATCGACGCGGCGAAGGCGCATGCCGGCCCGACGGTGGTGTTCGTCGACGAGGTCCATCGGTTCAACAAGGCGCAGCAGGATGCGTTTCTGCCGCACATCGAGGACGGCACGATCATCTTCGTCGGTGCCACGACCGAGAATCCCGCCTTCGAACTCAACAATGCCCTGCTGTCGCGTCTGCGCGTGTACGTGCTGCACGCGCTGACGCCCGCGGCGCTGATCGAGCTGCTGCAGCGCGCGGCGCAGTTGCTCGCGGAGGAGGGCGATCTCGCGCTCGACGCCGCCGCGCTGGCACTCATCGCAGATCTCGCCGACGGTGATGCGCGGCGCAGCCTGAACCTGCTCGAACTGGTGGCGGGTTACGCGGGCGACGCGCCCGTCACGCGCGAACTCGTCGAGACCGTGCTCGCCGGTCCCGGTGTGCGCCGCTTCGACAAGGGCGGCGATGCGTTCTACGACCAGATCTCCGCGCTCCACAAGTCCGTGCGCGGATCGGATCCGGACGCCGCGCTGTACTGGCTCGCGCGCATGCTCGATGGTGGTTGCGATCCCGTCTATCTCGCGCGCCGGATCACGCGCATGGCGAACGAGGATGTCGGGATTGCCGATCCGCGGGCGCTCGCGCTCGCGCTGGACGCCTGGGACACCTACGAGCGGCTGGGTTCGCCGGAAGGAGAACTCGCACTCGCGCAGGCCGTCGTCTACCTGGCCTGTGCGGCGAAGAGCAATGCGGTTTATGCCGGCTTCAATGCCGCTCGCGAGGACATCGCGCGGCACGGATCGCTGCCCGTGCCCGAGCACATCCGCAATGCGCCGACCGGTCTCGCGAAGTCGCTCGGTCACGGGCGCGGTTACCGCTACGATCACGACGAGGGCGGCGGCCACGCGCGTGGCCAGGTCTACCTGCCCGAACCGCTGGTCGGCCGGCGCTACTATCACCCGGTCGAGCGCGGCCTCGAACAGCGCATCGCCGAAAAGCTGCGCTGGCTGCGCGGCGAAGACGGCGCTGACGGACGCAAGGCCTGAGACGCGTCGATCGCCCACGCGGCCGCTCGCCGCTATAATCCGGGCCCATTCCATCGCTATGCCACGGCCATCACCGGTCGCATTTTCGCCATGCTCGATCCCCAACTCCTTCGTCACAATCTCGATCAGGTCGCAGACGGGCTGGCCCGGCGTGGCTATACGCTGGACATCGTCGGCTATCAGGCGCTCGAAACGCGGCGCAAGCAACTCCAGGTCGAAACCCAGTCGCTGCAGGCCGAGCGCAACGCGGCGAGCAAGGCGATCGGCGCGGCAAAGGTGCGCGGCGAGGATATCGAACCGCTGAGGGCGTCGGTCGGTGCGCTCGGCGATCGGCTCGCGGCGTGCGAAACCGCGCTGGAAGCGCTGCAGGCGGAATTCGAGGACTTCGCAGCCGTCGTCCCGAACGTGCCGCACGTCTCGGTGCCGGACGGCCGTGCGGAAACGGACAACGTCGAGATCAAGCGCTGGGGCACGCCGCGCAGCTTCGATTTCACCCCGCGCGATCACGTCGATCTCGGCACGCTGCTCGGCGGCATGGATTTCGAGGCGGGGGCGATGCTCGCGAGCGCACGCTTCGTGGTACTCGGTGGCTCGATTGCCCGCCTGCATCGCGCGCTGATCCAGTTCATGCTGGACCTCCACACGTCGGCGCACGGCTATCGCGAAGTCTATGTCCCGTACATGGTCAATGAGCGAACGATGCGCGGCACGGGCCAGTTGCCGAAGTTTCGTGAGGACTTGTTCGAGATCGAGAAACAGAGCCTGTTCCTGATCCCGACTGCCGAAGTGCCGGTGACGAACCTGCTGCAGGATCGCATCGTCGATGCCGCACAACTTCCGTTCAAGTTCGTCTGCCACACCCCGTGCTTCCGCAGCGAGGCGGGCTCCTACGGCCGTGACACCCGCGGCATGATCCGCCAGCACCAGTTCGAAAAGGTCGAGCTCGTGCAACTCGTTGCCCCGACAACCTCCTACACTGCGCTCGAGCAGTTGACGGCACATGCCGAAACGGTACTCGAGACACTCGAATTGCCGTACCGGCGGGTCGCGCTGTGCGCCGGCGATATCGGCTTTTCGTCCGCGAAGACCTACGATCTCGAAGTGTGGCTGCCCGGCCAGGACGCTTACCGCGAGATTTCCTCGTGCAGCAACTTCGAAGACTTCCAGGCGCGGCGGATCAAGGCGCGCTGGCGCAATCCGG
>JADZCB010000008.1 GCA_020851775.1 Gammaproteobacteria bacterium | reverse complement strand
GCGCGCACGAGGGTGGCGAGCGGCACCCCCGCCGCGAGCGCACCGTCACATTCGCCGTACATCTCGCGGAAGCGCCGATTGAACAGCACCAGGCGCTCGTTGCGATCGAACATCACGATGCCGACATCGAGGCTCTCGATCGCATCCTGAAGCTGCTGCCGTGCCTGCGCCAGTTCCTCTTCGCGGCGGTGTCGTTCGGAAGTGTCCGACAGCGATCCAATCAGGCGGCAGGGCCGACCCTGCGCATCCCGCAGTACCGCCGCCCGCCCGTGGTACCAGTGCCAGTGGCCATCCTTGCACTTCAGGCGCATCTCCCGCGAGATGAACTCGGCATCACCCTGTGCGACTTGCGCGAGCGTCGCGGCGCGGATCTCCGCTTCGTCCGGATGATGATGCTCGGCGCAAAAGACCGACCACACCGTCGGCAGCTCACCGTCCGCGTAGCCCAGCAGTTCGTGGAAGCGCGGCGCGAGCCAGATGCGATCGCCGATCAGATCGACGTCGTAGATCCCGTCCATCGAGCCGCGCACGGCAGCCTCGAGGAACTCGGTGCGTTCGCGCAGCGCCTGCTCGACGTGTTTCAGGTGCGTGATGTCGGTGCGCAGGCTGACGACGCCACCGTCGGCGGTCTCGTAATCTCCGATATGGTACCAGCGCCCGCCGAGCTCCAGTTCCCAGCGACCGACTTTCGCGCGATGCATCGCGATGCGTCGTTGCACCGCTTCTTCGAGCGGCAACCCCTTGCGGTAGTCCGGGTAGCGCCGCATCAGATCGCGCGCGAGTTCGGTGACGTCCGCGCCCGGACTCAGCATTTCGGGCGGGAACCCGTACATCTCCCGGTAGCGGCGGTTGCACATCACGAGCCGGTTGTCGCGATCGGAAATCAGCAGGCCGGAGTCGATCGCCTCGATCGCGTCGCTCAGCCGCTGCCGCGCCGCCGTCGCCTCTTCTTCGCGCAGCCGGCGTTCGTGCACGTCCGAAATAGAGCCGGCCAGACGCGCCGGACTGCCGTCCGGGTGCCGCGTCAGCGCCGCGCGGTTGTGAAACCAGCGGTACTGGCCGTCGCCGCATTGCAGGCGAACTTCGCAGGACAGGATGTCGCCTTCTTCCGGATGAGCGAGCATCCGCGTCATCAGCGAGCGGATGCGGGGTCTGTCCTCGGGGTAATACACGGCCGCCTCGAAGCGCAGTGGTGTCGTCGGCAGCGTGCCGGGTTCCCGCCCGAGCAACTCATACAGGCGCGGCGACAGATACAGCCCGTCGCTCACATCCGCATTCCAGCTCCACAGGCCGTCGGCGGTGCCGCGGAACGCGAGTTCCAGCAGTTCCGTGCGTTCGCGCAGCTTCTCGGCCACCTGCCGCGCGGCGTCGATGTTCGCGAGCACGCCGGTCATGCGCGTCGCACGGCCCTGCGCATCGCGTGCCGTCACGCGCGCCTGGGCCCGTGTCCAGCGCCAGCTTCCGTCGTGCCGACGCAGCCGGAATTCGATCGCCGTGGCATCGGGCTCGCCACGCAAATGCGCGACGGTCCACGAGGCTATGGCCGGCACGTCGTGCGGATGCACCAGCCGCGTCACCTCGGCGCGCTGCGTACCGATTGCACCGTCGGGATAGCCGAGGTCGCGCAGCCACCAGGGACTCAGGCGCAGTTCGTCCGTCGCCGGGTACCAGTCGGCGATCGACAGCTCGCCCGCATCGAGCGCCAGGCTCAAATCGGATTCGCTCGCGCGGAGATCCTGTCTCGTCGCAATCAGATCGTGAATGTCGAAATGCACGCTGACGACGTAGCGCGGCGCGTCCGCGTCGGGGTGTGCGATGACCTGGGCCCGACCACGCACCCAGCGCCAGCTTCCGTCCCGCGCCCGCATCCGGTAGTCGACGCGGTCGGTGCGCTCGTCGGCGCTGCGCAGGGTTTCGGCCAGCCGCGTCGTCGCTGGCCGATCGTCCGGGTGTATCGCAGCCAGCCAGTCCGCCATCCGCGGCCGCCCGTCCGGGGCACGCCCGATATCGAAGCGCTCCAGCCAGTTGCCGCGGACATCGATCGCGTCGGTCTCTACGTTCCACACCGTGACCGTGACGGCCGCGACGTCCATCGCGAGTGCGAGATGCTGCTCGCGCTCGCGCAGGCGCGCTTCGCGATCGGCACGTTCGAATTCCTGCGCGAGGCGGATCGCCGCCGTGCGCAGCAAGGCGCGATCGGCGGGCAGGTCGACGCGCGGGCGTGCACCGAGTACCGACAGCACGCCGATCCACCGGCCGTTCGCGTCCGCGATCGCGATGCCGTGGAAGGATTCGACGGCACCGGCGCAACGGGCGGCGGCGCCGGGATGCATCGAGCTGACGTCGCGCTCGACGACGACGATCCGTTCGGGTGCGTCGATGCAGGCGCGGCACGGCATCGAATCGAACGGCACGCGCTGGCCGGTTTGCCACGTGCCGATCCCGGCCGTGCCGACGATCGACAGTTCGTCGTCGGTCGGGCCGCGACGCGCGACGATTGCACAACATCCATCGAGGCCTTCGGCGACAGCGGCGGCCAGGGTGTCGAACAGACTTTCGCCGGGTTCCGCCGCGGCCAGCTTTTCGAGGGCACGGATCAGACGCTGACTCGCCTGCTGCGTGCGTTCGACTTGTTCCGCCGCGCGGTTGCCGAGTCGTGCCGTCACGGCAATTTCATCGCTGCCGCGGGCGTCGGCCCTGAACGCGAATTCGCCGTTCGCGACGCGCGCCGCGGCCACCCCCAGCGCCCGCACACGGCGCCATACGAGGCGGTCGAGCAGCAGCCACAGGGCCAGCATCGACGCGAGCACGTAGCCGCAATAGCGGGCGAATGCGCCGCGCAGACGTGCCTCGTTCGCGGCGAGCCGTGATGCGAGATCACGTGCAACCGTCAACTGCCCGAGCACGGTACCGGCTGCGGCGTCCATGCCGGCGATCCCGGCGGTGACCCGGATCAGCGAAGGCGTTCCGGTATCCGGAGCAGCGGCCCCGACGCGCCCGAAGGTGGCAAGTTCGCGCCCGTCCGGCCTGACGAGACGGGCATCGACGAGCGTCGGATCCAGGGCGAATGCCGCGACCGCTGCGCGCAGGGCGTCGAGATCGCCAGCGACCAGATGTTCGCGCAGCGCCAGCGCCTGAATGCGGGTGAAGACATCGAGTCGCTGCTGGCCTTCTTCACGGATGATCGCCGCGTCGAGCGTGCGTTCGTGTGCGAAACCGGCCCAGCCGCCGATCGTCGCGACGAGGAACAGACACAACGGCACCGTGTAGCGCAAAGGCCAGCGGGTGAACAAGGCATGCATCATCGGCATCGGACGTCGGAAGCGTCGCCGGTCGCGCGGAACGCCGCTCAGCAGCCGCGAAAACGCTCAGGCGGCTGCAATCTGTTCGGCGAGCACACGGAGCAGTTCGGCATTGGAAAACGGCTTCTGCAACGCGGCGCTGGCACCGAGGCGCACGGCGACGTCGAGGTACACGGTGGGCTGCACCCGGCCGCCGCCCGACATCGCGATGATCGGCGCCGTGATCCCGGCATGGCGCAGGCCGCGGATGAACTCGATGCCGTCCTGGTCCGGCATCACCAGATCGGTGAGCACCGCGGCCGGCGTGGTGCTGCGACAGAAGTCGAGTGCTTCGCGCGCCGTTTCCATGCATTTCACCGCGTATCCTGCAGCGACGAGCACCTCCTCGAGGTAATGTCGGATCAGGGGTTCGTCGTCGACGATCAGCACCGGCCCACCGCCGGGCAGCAAGCCGTCCGACACTTCCGGGACTGCGGTCATCCCACGTGTGCGGCGCGCAGCACCGGGCTGCCTATCGCGGTGAGCAGGCGTTCGTGATCGATCGGTTTCGCCAGACAGTCCTCGGCGCCGACGGCGCGAATCGCCGCCATATTCGCCTCGCTCGGATAACCGGTCATGGCGAGCACGCGGATGTGCCGCGTGTTCCTGTCGGCTTTCAGACCGCGACATACTTCAATGCCGTCGATGCCCGGCATCATCAAATCGAGCAGCACGATGTCCGGTGCAAAGCGCTCGACACGGCGACCGGCCTCGAACCCGTCGTAGCAGGCAACGACCTGCGCGCCCCGATTGCCGAGAAAGTCGACGAGGAAATCCGCGAACAGCCGATCGTCGTCGACGACCAGCACGCGCAGATCGCTGCTCTCCGGCATGCGATCGCTGAGGCGCAGGCCACGATCGTGCGCGAAGCGCTCGAGATCGCGACGCAGAAAACGGCGATGGCCACCGGCAGTCGCCTGGGCGCGCAACAGCCCCTTCGCGGCCCATGCCCGCAGAGTGACGGGCGCGACCATCAGCAGCGCGGCCGCTTCGGTCGGCGTCAGGTATGGTTTTTCCAGTTCGGCATCGTCAGCGTTCAACGGAATTCTCCCCAGATTGGATCAGGTTAACGAACACGCGACCATCGCTTCAAGCGAAATAGGCGATCGCTCCCGCACATGTCTGATCTGGAAACTCTGCAAAAGCAGAGTTTCCGCGGGCCATGGACGGCCCGCTCGCGAGTCGAGCGCGTAAGCGCTTGATTCGCGAAGGCGAGTACGGGCTTGCCCCGAACTCGCCGTC
>JADZCB010000007.1 GCA_020851775.1 Gammaproteobacteria bacterium | reverse complement strand
GCGCCGACGCCGGCTCGTCGAGCAACAGCACTTCGGGTTCGATCGCGATCGCGCGGGCGATCACGAGGCGCTGCTGCTGGCCCCCCGAGAGGCCCAGCGCGCTGTCGTGCACGCGATCGCGAACCTCATCCCACAACGCCGCGCCGCGCAACGCCTTCTCGACGGCGCGATCGAGCACGCGGCGGTTCTTGATGCCCTGGATGCGCAAGCCGTAGGCGACATTCTCGTAAATCGATTTCGGGAACGGGTTCGGCTTCTGGAACACCATGCCGACACGCCGACGCAGGTTCGCGATGTTCACCGCGGGGTCGAAGATGTTCTCGCCGAGCAGCTTCACCACACCCGTGATACGCACGTTCTCGATCAGTTCATTGAGGCGATTGAAACAGCGCAGAAGCGTCGACTTGCCGCAGCCGCTCGGGCCGATGAACGCGGTGACGCGCTTCTCCGGAATCGACATGCCGATCGAATGCAGCGCCTGCTTCTCGCCGTAATAGAGACACAGGTCCTCGATCTTCAGACATTCGCGCGGGGTGCGCGGCTCGTTCACGCGCGCCGGCTGGTCGTTGCGCAGCGCGTCGAAATCGAGCCCATGACTCATCGCGGGCGCCTCCCCGGCGGTGGCCGATTCGCTTGCGGGCTTAAGTCTCTGCGCCATTGTACTTCTCCCGCAGTCGATTGCGGATGCGGATGGCCGCCAGATTCAGCGACATGATGATGACGACGAGCAGCAGCGCCGTCGAATAGACGAGCGGCCGCGCGGCCTCGACGTTCGGACTCTGGAAGCCGACGTCGTAGATATGGAAACCGAGGTGCATGAATTTGCGATCGAGATGCAGGTACGGAAAGTTGCCGTCGAGCGGCAGCGCCGGTGCGAGCTTGACGACGCCGACCATCATCAGTGGCGCGACCTCGCCCGCGGCGCGCGCGACGGCAAGGATGAGGCCGGTCATCATCGCCGGCGTCGCCATCGGCAGCACCGTGCGCCACAGCGTCTCGGCCTTGGTCGCACCGAGCGCGAGACTGCCCTCGCGAATCGCGCGCGGAATACGCGTCAGTCCTTCTTCAGTCGCCACGATCACGACCGGCACCGTCAGGAGCGCGAGTGTCAGTGACGACCACAGGAGACCAGGTGTACCGAAAGTCGGCGACGGCAGCTTGTCGGCGAAAAAGGCGCGATCGATCGATCCGCCGACGAAATAGACGAAGAAACCGAAACCGAACACGCCGTAGACGACCGATGGCACGCCGGCGAGGTTGTTGACGGCGATGCGGATGGCGCTCGTCACCGGGCCTGGACGCGCGTATTCACGCAGGTACACCGCCGCGATCACGCCAAACGGCGTGACGACGATCGACATGATGATGACCAGCAGCACGGTACCGAAGATCGCCGGGAACACACCCCCTTCGGTGTTGGCCTCGCGCGGCTCGTCGGCGACGAATTCCCACAGTTTCGCGCCGTAGTGCGCGATCTTCTCGCCGACATTCATCGCATTTGGCGTGTAGACCCGCACGATCCTGGCGAGCGGGATTTCGCGTTCGTCGCCGGCGGCAGTGACGAACAGCAGAGTGTCGCGACCGATTTCGGCGTGGCGTTTCGCGAGTTCGTCCATCAGTGCCGCATAGCGCTCGTCGAGTCGCTGCTTCTCGGCCGCCGTCGCCTCGTTCGCGCCGTCGCGACGCGCCTGCAGACGCAGCCGCTCGAGTTCGTGGTTCACTGCCCCGATCTCGTCGACCTGCAGGCGCTCGATGGCGTCGTGCAGCGCGTTTCGGCGCGCCAGGCGCGGCGCCAGCGCCGCGCGCCAGGCGCCCGGCACCGCCGTGCCGCCCTCGCGCACTTCGCGCACGAAGCCGTACAGGTTGCCCCATTCGCTGCGCTCGATCACGACGGCATCGGCGGGTGTCCGTTCGTCGTAGAGTTCCGGCCGCGGGAGCCAGCGGAAATCCGTGCCGCCGATGTCGCGATTGCCGACTTTCAGGAGCACGCGCTCAACCGTCGTCGCGCCATCCGGAACGAGTCCGCCGGCGGCGCGCACGCGTGAGGCAGGCACGGTCTCGTGCTCGACGATCTCGCCGAGCACCTGCTCGGATGTGCCGTCCGGCGCCCGATGTTCGAACTGGACGACCGCGGCGGGCCAGAAATGCGCGAGGCCGTTCGCGGCGATCAGGATCAGGAGCCCGAACACCATCACGAGCGACAGTCCGACCGCGCCGGCCGTGAGCCACACCCATGGACTGCCGGTACCGAGCCAGTGTCTGAACGATGCCTTCATCGGGGTGGGCTACAGATTGCCATAGCGCCGACGCAATCGCTGGCGCACGATTTCGGCGACGGTGTTGAACAGGAACGTCACGAGGAACAGCACGAGCGCGGCGAGAAAGAGCACGCGATAGTGCGTGCTGTCGACCTCGGACTCCGGCATTTCGACCGCGATGTTCGCCGACAGGGCACGGAAGCCCTGGAAGATGCTCGGATCCATCACCGGCGTATTGCCGGTCGACATCAGCACGATCATCGTTTCGCCGACGGCACGACCGAGCCCGATCATCACCGCCGAGAAGATCCCCGGGCTCGCCGTCAGCAGCACCACGCGCGCCATCGTCTGCCACGGCGTCGCGCCGAGCGCGAGCGAGCCCGTCGTGAGCTGGCGCGGCACGGCGAAGATGGCGTCCTCGCTGATCGAGAAGATGTTCGGGATCACCGCGAAACCCATCGCGATGCCGACGACCAGCGAATTGCGCTGGTCGTAGCTCATGCCGAGTTCGGTGCTGAGCCAGCGCGGCAGGTTGCCGTCGAAGAACAGCTCCTCGAGCGGCTGGCTCACCGCCAGCGCGAGCGCCAGCGCGGCGATGAGCAGCGGCACGATCAGCAGGATTTCGCGGCCGGCCGGCACGGCGCGCCGCACACCGGCCGGGAGCGCGGGCCACACGAAGGACGCGGCGCCGACCGACAGCGGCATCAGCAGCATCGCGAGAAACACGCCGATGAGGTGGGATTCGATGATCGGTGCGAGCCACAGCCCGGCGAGAAACCCGAGGATCACCGTCGGCAATGCGGCCATGATCTCGATCGAGGGTTTCACCACCGCGCGCAGCGTCGGATGCATGAAGTAGGCGGTGTAGATCGCGCCGAGGATCGCGAGCGGCACGGCAAAGAACAGGGCGTAGAACGCGGCCTTGATAGTCCCGAAGGCGAGCGGGGTCAGGCTGAACTTCGGTTCGAAGTCGCTGCTCGCCGACGACGACTGCCAGATGAACTGGGGCGCAGACCGCCCTTCGTACCAGACCTTGCCCCACAACGAGCGCCACGACACCTCGGGATGTTCGTTGACGAGGTCGAAGCGCTTCGCGACGCCCGCGGCGCCGGCGGCGAACACGGCATCCGCCCGCGGTGAGAGGGCGAGCACCGTCGCCTCGGTGACGCCGGTCGCAGCCGTCAGCAAGGTGCGTTCGGCCGTCGTATGAAAGACGCCGAGAACCCCGGCGGCGTCGATCGCGACGAAGCCCTTGCGCGACCACTCCGGCGCGATTTCGCGGACGGGCTTGGTCAGCGCCGTGAATTCACGGATGCGGGTGAGGCGGAAGTTGTTCGCGTCATCGCGCACCGGGAACCACTGCGTGATCCGGCCGCGGCTGTCGCCGACCAGCAGTGAATGGCCGCCGGCGAGGAAACGCACGTCGGTGACGTCGACGTCCGGCGGCACGAGCTGCACGGTTTCGACGAGCTTCGGTTTCTCCTTGTCGCGAATGTTCCAGTAACCGATTTCGCGCCCGGCAAGCACATAGAGCTCGTGCTGCTCGCTGTCGATGAGCAGCTCGTCGGGCACCGCGGGGAGCTGCGCGACCTCGACGCTCGTCGTCTCGAGAGGCGGCGCCTCGTCGTCGAGCAGCAGGCCTTCGCCGGGTGCGACATGCACGACCCGTAGTCTGCCATCGGTGTCCGCCGCCGCGATCGTCGTGCGCTCGTCCGTCGTCGTGACGGCGACCCGGGCGAGCGCGGCACCGCGCGCCGTCACCGCGATCGGTGCCTCCCCGACCGGCCACGCGAGCGCCGGGTGGACGGTGCGGACGTTGTTCGGAAAGCTGACGCGATAAACAGGCTTCGCGATCACCGCCCGGCCGCCGTCGAGACCGAGCGCCACGACGCCCAGGCTGCGGAAATCGCCGACGCCGGACGCGACCCGCGCGCCGGCCGGCACGAGACTGCCCTCGGCGAGCGCCTGCGTCGCCTCGCGGCCGGCGAAGCGATAGCCGCCGTCGGCACTGACGGTGAACACGACGTCGCCATGCTCGTTGGTCGACAGATGGACGACGTCGGCAGGCAGCACGATGTCCGCGGCCGGCGTCAGGACGGCCGAGCGAAACAGCGGCAGCACGACCCACAGCAGATAGAAGAAGATCGTCACCAGCGCGACGATCACGGTCACCCCTCCGACGCCCATCGTCAGGCCGAACGCCCGGTCCTTGACCGTGCGCCAGCCGCGATGGGCGAGTTCGGCCTTCGTCACTTCGGATAACAGGGCGTCGGACACAGGGGACCTGTCGGATCGGGGGCGAGAGTGTTCGCGCGGCATTATGAAAGGAAGCCGCCAGCGGGAACACCCCGCCGGGCGTCGTCGGGCGCGGCGGGGTCGAGGCCGCGGATTAAGGGGTCGCGCCGAGTTTCGCGAGCGCCTTGGCGGCGGTCTTCGCCGGCAGCGGGATATATCCATCCTTGACGACCACCTGCTGGCCCGTCTTCGACAACACCATCTTCAGGAACTCGGCCTCGAGCGGTGGCAACGGCTCGTTCGGATGCTTGTTCACGTAAACGAAGAGGAAGCGCGAAAGTGGGTACTTGCCAGACAGCGCGTTCTCAGGAATGACCTCGACGAACTCGGCGCCCTCCTTCTTCGCCAGCGGGACGATGCGCACACCGGACGTTCGATAGCCCTCGCCCGAGTAGCCGATGCCGTTCAGCGACTTGGTGATGCCCTGCACGACGGAAGCGGAGCCCGGTTGCTCGTTGACGGTGTTCTTGAAGTCGCCCTTGCAGAGCGCTGCTTCCTTGAAATAGCCGTAAGTACCCGACACCGAGTTGCGGCCGAAGAGCTGGATGGCCTGGTCTGCGAGATCACCGCTGACGCCGAGATCGCCCCACGTCTTGACGTCATGGTCGTAGCCGCAGGCGCGGGTCGCCGAGAAAATCGCATCGACCTGCGGGATCGTCAGTCCGCGGATCGGATTGTCCTTGTGGACGAAGACGGCGAGGGCGTCGACGGCCACCGGGATCGCGGTCGGCACATAGCCGTGACGGGCTTCGAAGGACTCGATCTCCTCGCTCTTCATCGGCCGGCTCATCGGCCCGAGCGTCGCGGTGCCCTCGGTCAGCGCCGGCGGCGCCGTGCTCGAGCCGGCGGCCTGGATCTGGATCGCCACGTTCGGATAGAGCCGCTTGTATTCCTCGGCCCACAGCGTCATCAGATTCGCCAGCGTGTCCGAGCCGACGCTGGACAGGCTGCCGGAGATGCCGCTGCCTTTGACATAGTCGGGTAGCGCCGGGTCGATACCGGGGGCGCTCCCCGCAGCGTGCACGCTGCACGCGAGGCTGGCACCGAACACGAGCGCGGTCAGTCGTCGTATCCGATTTCTCATGGGTCTCGTCTCCTGGTGTTCCTGGCGGGCATTACACGCCGGATTTATGACAGGTGGATGACGACGCCCGGGCAACTCACTTCAAGGCGGCGAGGTAGCAGATCCAACCGGCGTCGGGGTCCGCGACTTCGGCCGGCGTGAATTCGCCGTTCGCTTCGCCGGTGCGCTCGTCCCAGCCCTGGGTATAGACGATGACGCTCGAGAACCCCGCTTCGGCGAGGATTTCGCGGATTTCGGGCATCGTCCACAGCCGCCACTGGTAGCTGAAGGCCCGGGTCAGCTTCGAGCCGTCCGGGAATGCGAAATGGATGTGGCAGGTCATGTCCCCGTTCAGCGGGTTGTAGCTCGCCTGCTCCCAGCAGTAAGTGAAACGACCGACCTTGCGCTTTTCCTTCAACGTCTTGAACGCATCGTATCCGCCATAACAGTCGAGGAAGAAGATGCCGTCCTGCGCGAGGTTGTCGCGCACCGTGGCGAAATAGCGCCGCATCAGCGCGCGCTCGCGGAAGATCCAGTAACTGAAGTTCATCGCGAGCAGGATGTCGGCCGGACGTGTCTTTGCCGTCAGCACGTTGTCCTGCAGCAGCTTCACGCGCTCGCGTGCCGGGGGTTTCAGTGCAGCGAGGTGATGATCTCGGCCCCAGGCCAGCACCGTGTCGTCGAGATCGACGCCGTACGCGACGTTGTCGCGGCGGCGCCGTGCCCACTCGCAACAGACATTCGAAGTCCCGCAGAAATCTTCGCGCAGGGTGCGCGCCCGCCGGCCGCGCAATTCGCGGAACGTCTCGTCGACGAAATCGATTTCGGCTTCGGCGTTCTGCACCGATTGTTCGTACAGCTTGTGCCGGTCGGCCCGCGCCGCCATCGAGAGTCCGCCGCGACGTGCTGCTGCCGGGGAACCGGCCTTCTTTTTCGCTTTCATACCGAAGGAATCGACCCGCTATACTGGATTTCGCAGCCGCGCATATTAACAGAGCCTTTCCGTGCCGGACCGCCGGGCCGGACCGGGTCGAAGAACGACCGATGGATGCCAAGACTCTCGATCTCAACGATCCCCAGTACTACATCAACCGCGAGCTGTCGCTGCTCGAATTCAACCGCCGGGTCGTCGAACAGGCCAAGGACGCGAGCACTCCGTTGCTGGAGCGTCTGCGCTTCCTGTGCATCGCCAGCAGCAATCTCGACGAGTTCTTCGAAATTCGCGTCGCCGGCCTCAAGCAGCAAGTCGCCTACAAGGCGGTGCAGCTCGGCCCGGACCAGCTCTCGCCAGCCGAGCAGTTGAAGCGGATCGGCGATCTCGCCCAATTGCTCGTCGCCGAACAGTACCGCGTGCTGAACGAAGTGCTGACGCCGGCGCTCGCCGACGAGGGCATCCGCTTCCTGCGACGCACCGAATGGAACGCGCGCCAGGCGGCGTGGGTGAAACGTCATTTTTATCGTGAGTTGTTGCCGGTGCTCTCGCCGATCGGGCTCGATCCGTCGCATCCGTTCCCACGCATCCTGAACAAGAGCCTCAATTTCATGGTGTCGCTCGAAGGCACCGACGCCTTCGGCCGCGACAGCGCGATCGCGATCGTGCAGGCGCCGCGGGCCTTGCCACGGGTCATCAACATCCCGCGCGAATATGCGACGAGTCCGTACGAGTTCGTGTTCCTGTCCTCGATCATCCATGCCCACCTCGGCGATCTGTTTCCCGGCATGCGCGTCACGGGCTGTTACCAGTTCCGCGTCACCCGCAACAGCGAGTTGTTCGTCGAGGACGAGGAAGTGGAGGATCTGCTCCACGCCCTCGAGGGCGAGCTGCATCAGCGGCGCTTCGGCGACGCGGTGCGCCTCGAAGTCGCCTTCGACTGCCCGCACCAGATGACGGGCCTCCTGCAGCACGAGTTCGATCTCGGCGAGGCCGACATCTATCGTTGCAACGGCCCGGTGAACCTCCAGCGTCTGATGGCGGTACCGGAGATGGTCGACCGCGCGGATCTGAAATTCCCCGCATTCACCCCGAGCCGTCCGCGCCGGCTGCCGTCGAACGCGGATTTCTTCGGCGTGATCAGGCGCGGCGATCTATTGCTGCACCACCCGTATCAGTCCTTCCTGCCCGTGGTCGAGTTTCTGCGCCAGGCCGCTCAGGATCCGGACGTACTCGTGATCAAGCAGACGCTGTACCGCACGGGCCCGGACTCGCCGATCGTCAAGACGCTCGTCGATGCCGCACGCGCCGGCAAGGAAGTCACGGTGGTCGTCGAGCTGAAGGCGCGCTTCGACGAAGAAGCGAACATCGAACTGGCGACGCGCCTGCAGGAAGCCGGCGCCCACGTCGTCTACGGCGTCGTCGGCTACAAGACGCATGCGAAAATGCTGCTGGTCGTGCGTCGCGAAGGCAAGCAGTTGCGCCGCTACGTGCACCTCGCGACCGGCAACTACCATCTGCGCACGGCACGCCAGTACACCGACTTCGGCCTGTTCACCTGCGACAACGCGATCGCGATCGACGTCCAGCGCATCTTCCACCAGCTCACCGCGCCGGGCCGTGCCGGCAAGCTGAAGAAGCTGCTGCAATCTCCGTTCACGCTGCATCCGCGCATCATCGAACTGATCGGACGCGAAGCCGACCACGCCCGCCGCGGACGTCCAGCGCGCATCGTAGCCAAGATGAATGCGCTGGTCGAAGTGCAGACGATCGTCGCGCTCTACGAAGCGTCGCGGGCGGGGGTGAAGATCGACCTCATCGTGCGCGGGATCTGCGCGCTGCGACCGGGCCTCGCCGGCGTGTCGGAAAACATCCGCGTGCGCTCGGTGGTCGGCCGTCTGCTCGAGCACTCGCGCGTGTTCCTGTTCGACAACGACGGTGCGCCTGAAGTCTACCTGTCGAGCGCGGACTGGATGGGACGCAATTTCTTCAGCCGCATCGAAGTGTGCTTCCCGGTCGAGGACAAGCGCCTGCGCGAGCGCGTGATCAAGGAGGGACTCGATCTTTATCTGCAGGACAACGCGCGCGCCTGGGAGTTGAAGAGCGACGGCAGCTACCACCGGGTGCGCACCGGCACGCGGGTGCGCGATGCGCAGCAGACGCTGATCGATCAGTTGAGCGAGGCGGGACCGACGGACTGAGCACGCGGGCGTCCATGAGCAGCGGCGACGCCCGACCCGTGTTGCGACTCGCGTCCATTCATTTGAATTTGAGCCGATAGCCTGCCTCTTTCACGTAGTCCGCTTCCTGAGCGAGATCGGCGCTCGTCAGCGGATGCTCGTCGAGCCAGCCCTTCGGGAACGTGAGCTTCAGCGTACGCGGCTCCACCTTCAGATGCACCGCGGCCGGCGTCGTCGCGCCACGCGCCCGGTGCAGGACCACGGCGAGTCTGAGCAGCAGCGCGAGCCGCAGCAGCGTTTCGGACTGCGACAGGAGGGCGAACTCGGGCAGCGGGATCTTGCGCCGATGCGCGCGCACGAGCGTCGCGAGCCGGTCCTGATCGCCGCGCGCGAAGCCCGGCATGTCGAGATGATGCAGCAGATAGGCGCCGTGCTTGTGATACTGCGAATGCGAGACGGTGTTGCCGATTTCGTGCAGCGCCGCCGCCCATCCGAGCAGACGCGCATCCTCGTCGGATGCCAATGTCCAGTCCGCGGCGATCTCGGTGCACAGATGCGCGACGGTGGCGCGCACGCGCGCGACCTGGGAACGATCGACGCCGAAACGCTGCATCAGATGTTCGACGGTGCGCTCGCGGACATCTTCCTGTTCGATACGGCCCATGAGGTCGTACAGCAGCCCTTCGCGCAGCGCGCTGTCCGACACGCGCAGACGCTCGATCCGCAATTCCTCGAAGGCGCCGAGAGCGATCGCGACGCCGCCGGGAAAGATCGCACGCCGCTCGGCCGGCACGCCGAGCTCACCGAGGCGGTCGACGTGGCCCGCTGCGATCAGCGCCGCGCGCAGCTTGAGCAGGCCGTCGCGCGTGATCCCGTCCTTGGACCAGCCATGCTGGGCGAGTACTGCAGCGACCGTTTCCAGCGTGCCGGAGGCGCCTATCGCGGACTGCCAGCCGACGTGGCGCACCGCTTCCTCGATCGGCTCGAATTCCTGGCGCGCGATGATTTCGGCGGCGCGCATGCGCCGTGCGTCGATGGTGCCGTCGGCAAACTGCTCGACGCTGAGGCTGACGCTGCCGATGTGCAGGCTTTCCATGATCCCGGGCTCGAAACGCCGCCCGGTGATGACCTCGGTACTGCCGCCGCCGATGTCGATCACCAG
>JADZCB010000006.1 GCA_020851775.1 Gammaproteobacteria bacterium | reverse complement strand
TGACCCGGGCCGAACGCCATGTGCTGACGCTGATCGTCGACGGCCGCGGCCCGCTGGCGGTAGCGGATACCCTCGGGCTCAGCGTGCACACGGTGCGCGCCCATCTCGCCCACATCTACCAGAAGACCGATCTGCACAACCAGCGCGAACTGCTCGCCGCGGTGCTCCGCGCGCGCGTCCTCTGAGCGTGCGAGGGGCCGGGCACAACGCTGCCGGCCAGCTACGGTTCGATCGCGTGCTTCCCGGTCAGATCCGGATTCGCCGCGACCCAGTCCTCCAGCGGATTCGCCGCGGACCAGCGCGCGACGTAATCGCCCATCGGCTCGAACACGACGCCGGCGTGGTCCGCGTAGTAATCGAGCAGGCGCTCGAGCAGCAGGAAGTAGCGGCCACGTCCGATCGTCTGCGGGTGCAGCGTCAGCACGAACGCGCCGCCGCGACAGTCGCGGTAGGCGAAATCGAAATCCGCACGCCAGTTCTCCTCCAGCGTCGACGGCGCCTGCAGCCCCGTGTTCATGCCGAGCACGAACTCCGTCGGCGGAAAATCGTCGAGCAGCCAGGTCACCGGCAGTTCGACGAGATCGACGGTCGTGCCGAAGTGGTAGGGTCCGTCCAGCGACCAGCGATCGCCGCTGCGCAGGTAATACGGAAAGAAGTCGTGGCCCATGCAACTCGAGTCGTACTGGAAGCCGTATTCGATCAGCAGATCGACGGTACGCGGACTCAGGTCCCAGGCGGGTGAGCGGTAGCCGAGGGGGCGCACGCCGGCCACGCGCTCGAGCGCTTCGAGACCGCGTTCGAGCACGCGGCGTTCGCCGGCTTCGTCGAACGAGGCCGGGTTCTCGTGCACCCAGCCGTGATGGCAGATCTCGTGGCCACCGTCGACAATCTGATCGATCAGTCGCGGATAGGCATAGGCCGTATGACCGGGCACCGCGAAGCTCGCACGGATCCCCCGCTCGTCGAGCAGGCGCAGGAGACGCGGCAACGCGACGGCGCCGAACTGGCCGCGCGAGATCATGCTCGGATTGTGTGACTTGAGGCTGCCGATCCACGACGACATCGCGTCGAAATCGAAGGTGATGCAGCAGGACAGGCGACGCTCGTTCATCGTGGGTCCTCCGCTGGCGTGCCGTCGTCAGCGCGCCGTCAAAGTGTGCAGCAGCAGTTCCAGGCGATCGTTCCCGAAGTACATGTCATCGCCGTCGACGAAGAAGGTCGGCGAGCCGAAGCCGCCGCGGGCAATCAGTTCGTCAGTGGTCGCACGCAAGCGTTCCTTGCAGGCGGGGTCGGCGATGCGGGCGAAGAACTCCGCGCGATCGAGGCCCGCCGCGTCGACTGCGCGCACTAGCACCTCGTCCTGCGCGATGTCCGCGAGCTCAGTCCAGTAGCAGCGGAACACGCTGCGCGCGTACGGCACGAGCACGCCGTGATCGAGCGCGACGAAGGCCCCGCGCATCGCCTTGACGCTGTTGACGGGAAAGACCGGCGGTCTGCCGATCGTGATCCCGATACGCCGCGCCCAGTCCTGCAGATCCTTCGCCGCATACGCGACCTTCGTCGGCACCGGGTGTTCGCGCGCGGCGTAGACGCTCGGATTGACGGCGTTGAACACGCCGCCGACGAGGATCGGCTTCCATACGATTTCCGCCAGCGTCGGCGGCACGATCTGCAGCGCATGCTCGAACGCAAGATAAGTCCACGGGCTCGAACAGTCGAAGTAGAACTCGATGCGGTGCATGTCTCACCTCCATACGGTGCGCCCCTCGGCGCCGAATGAATTCGGCCAAGAACACCGAGAACACCGGGAAAACGGAGAATAGAGGCTGGCTTGGGCAGTTCCGACGCCTTTGCGCCCACCGATGCATCGGCGCGGCGGCGGCTTCTGTCCAATCTCTTCGTCCTCGGTGTTCTCGGTGTTCTTGGCAATTCCAGGCTAAACCACCCCGTAAGCCAGCATCGCGTCGGCGACCTTGACGAAACCGCCGACGTTGGCGCCACGGACGTAGTCGATGAACCGGGGATCTTCCGTGCGGCCGTATTCGACGCAGCTCGTGTGGATGCCGGTCATGATGTCGAACAGCAGACGCTGCAGATCTTCTTCCTTCCACGACATCTTCGCGCTGTTCTGGCTCATTTCGAGACCGGACACGGCGACGCCGCCGGCGTTCGCGGCCTTGCCGGGACCGAACAGGATCTTCGCCGCCAGGAAGGCGTCGATGCCTTCGATCACCGTCGGCATGTTGGCGCCTTCGGAGACGCCGATGCAACCGTTCGCCAGCAGCATCTTCGCGTCCTCGAGCAGGATCTCGTTCTGCGTCGCGCACGGGAAGGCGAGATGGCACGGCACACGCCACGGCCGCAGACCCGGGATGTATTCGGAACCGCTGAAATGGTCGACGTATTCGGCGATGCGCCCACGCCGTTCGTTCTTCAAATCCTTCACCCACTCGAGTTTTTCGAGCGTGATGCCGGCCGGGTCGTAGATGAACCCGTCGGAATCCGACAGCGTCACGACCTTGCCGCCGAGTTGCACGATCTTCTCGACTGCGAACTGCGCCACGTTGCCGGAGCCCGAGACGAGGCAGATCTTCTTTTCGATGCCGTCCTGCCGGTGCGCGAGCATGCTCTGCATGAAATACGTCGCGCCGTAACCGGTCGCTTCGGGCCGCAGCAGGCTGCCGCCGTATTCGAGTCCTTTGCCGGTGAACACGCCGTTGTGGCGACGCGTGATGCGCTTCCACTGGCCGAACATATAGCCGATCTCGCGCGCGCCGACGCCGATGTCGCCGGCCGGCACGTCGATGTCGTCGCCGATGTGACGGTACAGCTCGGTCATGAACGCCTGGCAGAAACGCATCACTTCGTGGTCGGACTTGCCCTTGGGGTCGAAGTCCGAGCCGCCCTTGCCGCCACCCATCGGCAGTCCGGTCAGGCTGTTCTTGAACGTCTGCTCGAAGGCAAGGAACTTCAGGATCGATTCGTTGACGCTCGGGTGGAAACGGAGGCCGCCCTTGTAGGGCCCGATCGCGTTGTTGTTCTGCACGCGCCAGCCGCGATTGACGCAGACTTCCCCGGCATCGTTCTCCCAGCACACGCGGAACGACATCACGCGGTCCGGTTCGGTGATCCGGCGCATGATCCGGTATTCGTGGTAAGCGGGCTTGTCCTGGATGTAGTCGAAGATCGGCTTCGTGACTTCGTAGACCGCCTGATGGAATTCAATCTGGCCAGGATTGCGCCTGACCAGGTCGTTCATGAAATCGTAATGAGACTCCGCGGTGTACTTGCTCATGTTGTCCTCTGGACGAGTGTTGAAATTGTCGGACCCCGGATCACGGGCACGCGGGATGCGCCCGGCAGGAAAATTTCCCGCTGCAGCCCAAGCCTCGCGCAGGACGCGATCCGGAAGAAATTGATTCGAAATCGACTCAGGCCGCGCGCGCGGCGAGGTAATCCTTCGCGAGATTCACCCAGTAGCTCGCGCCGAGCGGGATCACGGCGTCGTTGAAGTCGTAATACGGGTTGTGCAGCAGGCAGCCGGGCCGCCCTGCGCTGCCGAGCCAGGCATAGCAGCCGCGCTGGACCTGCAGCATCCAGCCGAAATCCTCCGAGCCCATGCTCGGCGCGGCATCGTGCACGACGTTGCCGCTGCCGACGAGCCGGGCGGCGACCTGCGCCGCAAAGTGTGTTTCGGCTTCGCTGTTGACGGTCGGCGGAAACCGGTGCTCGTAACGCATTTCGAAACGGCAGCCATGCGCACTCGCATAGCCTTCGGCGATTTCGCGCATGCGGCGTTCGAGCATCGCCCGCACCTCGGGCTTGAAGCTGCGCACGGTTCCCCGCAGGACTACGTCCTCCGGCAGCACCGCCCACGCATTGCCCGCATGGATCTGCGTCACCGATACGACGCCGGCTTCCTGTGGATCGAGATTGCGCGACACGATGCCCTGCCACGCCTGGACCAGCGCCGCGGCCGTGACGACGGCATCGACGGCGAGATGAGGCTGTGCGGCATGTCCGCCGCGCCCGGTCAGTGTCGCATCGAAGATGTCCATCGCCGCCATCATCGGCCCCGGTCGCAGTGCGATCTGGCCGACCGGCAGCCACGGCCAGTTGTGCAGGCCGAATACGGCATCGACCGGAAAGCGTGTGAACAGGCCGTCGTCCATCATCGCTTTCGCACCGGCCTCGCCTTCCTCGGCAGGCTGGAAGATGAAATGAATGGTGCCGTCGAAATCGCGCGTGCGCGCCAGATGCTCCGCGGCGGCGAGCAGCATCACCGTATGCCCGTCGTGGCCGCAGGCATGCATGCAGCCGGTGTTGCGCGAGCGGTGGGCGAACTCGTTCAGTTCCTGCAGCGGCAGGGCGTCCATGTCCGCGCGCAATCCGATACGGCGGGTGCCGTCGCCCTGGGTCAATGTGCCGACGACCCCGGTGCGGCCGAGGCCCCGATCGACGGCGAGGCCGAAGCCCGCCAGCGAGTCGGCGACGAAGTCGGCCGTCCGGTGCTCGTGATAGGCGAGCTCGGGATGGGCGTGCAGATCCCGCCGCCACGCGGCATAGCGCGGCAGATCGGCAGCAATCGCGGGCAGCACCAGGGGGGCATTCATCGACGGTCTCACGGGGCGCGAGGTCGCACTCTATCGCCGCGCCCGGACAGGCTCAACGCCCTCCCGCCCCGTGACTGACAGACGGGCAGGCGGGCCCCCGCCCGACGGACGTCCCCGCGCCCACCGCCGCCCCTCATTCGACGCCGACTGCCGCGCCCAGTGTCGGGCCGATGTCGAGGTGCAGCGCCAGGTCGGCGACGTCGTCCTGCCCGGTCGGCTCCCGGTTGAGAATCACGAGCCGGGCGCCGCGCCGCTTCGCGAGCAACGGAAAACCGGCCGCGGGATAGACCACGAGCTTGGAGCCGAGGACGAGGAAGAGATCGCAGGCGAGCGTCTCCTGTTGCGCCCGCGCCATCGCGCGCTCGGGCATCGGCTGGCCGAAGGAAATCGTCGCCGTCTTGATCAGGCCGCCGCAGTGTTCGCAGCAGGGCAGCGTGCCGTCGGCGACGAAGGCCGCCTTGATTGGCGCCAGTTCGTGGCGCAGCCCGCAATCGAGGCAGGTCGCATACGTACCGTTCCCGTGCAGTTCGACGAGCTGCGCGTCGGGGACCCCCGAACGCTGGTGCAGGCCATCGATGTTCTGCGTGATCACGCAGCTCGCTGCGCCGCGCGCGACGAGCGCGGCGACGGCGCGATGGCCACGGTTCGGCTCGGCGGCCTCGAGGTCACGATCGATTTCGACCTTCCGCCGCCAGGCCTCGCGGCGCAGATGTTCGTGGGTGACGAAATCGCGGTATTCGATCGGTTTCGCCCGCGACCAGATCCCCTGCGGGCTGCGGAAGTCCGGGATCCCGGATTCGGTGCTGATCCCCGCGCCGGTGAACACGACGATCCGCGACGCCGCGTCGAGCAGCGTGCGCAGACGCGCGACCGCGTCCGTCGTCATGTCAGCGCGGCGGTGGTGGTCGCCGCAGGACCCACGGGCACGCGCGTTCGAGCTCGGCGGACACCGCGAGCAGCAAGGTGTCCTGCCCGGCGCCGGCGACGAGCTGCACGCCGATCGGCAGTGCGTCGTCATTCCAGTGCAGTGGCAGCGAGGCCGCGGGCTGGCCGGTCACATTGAACGGCGCCGTGAACACGATGTATGGCACGGTCCCGCGCAGCGGAGCCATCGGATCTGCCGGCGTTGCGGCATACGCGCCGATCCGCGGCGGCGGCAGCGCCGCGACTGGTGTCAGCAGCAGATCGAAACCGTCGTCGTCCCACCACGCCGCGATGCGTCGCGCCCAGGCCTGGAGCCAGATCTGGGCCCGCAGATAGTCCGTCGCGCTCGCCGCCCTGCCGATCGCGTAGACGATCTCGGTGTGCGGTTCGAGATCGCCGGCGACGAGTGGCTCGCCGCTGGCGGCGATCGCGGCGTCAAGGTCGTGCGCGGTCCATGCCGCGACGACGCGCATGAAACGATGTTCCTCATCGATCTCGTCGAGTGCGCCGGGGTGTGCTTCCTCGACGCGATGACCGAGCGACCCGAGCAGCGCCGCGGCGGCCTCGACGGCGCGCAGGCAGTCCGCGTGCAGCGGGATCTGCGTCGCCGGGCAGCGGCGCATGACGCCGATGCGCAGGCGCGGTGGATCGCGCAGCGTCGCAGCGACGGCGCTGCCGGGCGTCCAGGACAGCGGATAGGGATCGCCGGTTTCGGGGCCGGCGCTCAAATCGAGTACGGCTGCCGAGTCGCGGACCGAGCGCGTCAGCACGTGCTCGTGCGCGGCACCCATCCAGACCTCGCCGCGCGTCGGCCCGTGCGAGATACGACCGCGACTCGGCTTCAGCCCGTAGAGGCCGCAGTGCGCGGCCGGTACGCGGATCGAGCCGCCGCCATCGTTGCCGTGCGCGACGGCGACCATGCCGCTCGCGACGGCCGCCGCCGCACCGCCGCTCGAGCCGCCGGGTGAATGCGCGAGCGACCACGGATTGCGGGTCGGGCCGCAGGCCGCGGGTTCGGTCGTGCAGACGGTGCCGAATTCCGGCGTGTTGGTGCGCCCGAGCAGTGTGAACCCGGCGCGCCGGTAGCGGCGTGCGAGCGCACTGTCGGCCGGCGCGCGATGGTCGATCCGCTGCAGGTAGCGCGAGCCGGCGTGACAGGGATCGCCGGCCATCGTCAGCATCAGATCCTTGACGAGGAATGGCACGCCGGCGAACGGCGCGTCACGCGGGACGTCGGCGAGTTCGGCGTGCGCGGCCTCGTAACGGCGATGAATGACGGCATTGAGCGCGGGATTCAGCGCTTCGATGCGATCGATGGCGAGCGCGGCGAGTTCGTGCGCGGAGATGGCGCCCCGGCGCAGCAGCTCGGCCTGCGCCGTCGCGTCGAGTGCGAGCGGATCGGCGTCGTCGTCCTTCATGGCCGCATCATAGGCGCAAGCGCAGCGTCGCGGTAACGCCTCGCCGCTATCGCCAAGGTCGCGTCTGCTCATTACGATGCGGCGATACGCCACCCGCCGGAGCCCCCCGATGCGCCTGTTCGCCTGTCGCACGTTGTCATGCGGCCTGATGTTCATCGTCGCTGCGGCTGGCGCCGCCGGGCCGCCGCCGACCGACTGGCCGTTGTACGGTCTCGATTATTCGAACCAGCGCTACAGCCCGCTCGCGCAGATCGACACCGGCAATGTCACGCGACTGACGCGCGCGTGGACGGTGAAGACCGGCGTGCCCGGCAGTTTCCAGGCGACGCCGATCGTGCGCGACGGCGTGATGTACGTGTCGACGCCGTTCGACCACGTGCTCGCGCTCGACGCGGCGACGGGCAAGGAACTGTGGCGCTACACGCATGTGCTGACGCGTCAGGATTTCTGCTGTGGACCTGCCAACCGCGGTGTCGCGGTCGATGAGTCGCACGTCTACATCGCGACGATCGACGCGCGGCTCGTCGCGCTCGATCGCGCGAACGGCCATCTCGCCTGGGAATACGCCTTGACGCACGGTGACGACGGCGCGATGGAGGATCTCGGCCAGCTTCTCGCCGTACCCGAATTCGCCGCCGCGAAGCAGACGGGGCAGACCGGCTACAGCGCGAACATGGCGCCGCAGGTCGTTGGCGAGCTGGTGCTCGTCGGTGTCACCGGCGCGGGCTATGGCCTGCACGTCGAGACGCAGGAAGGCGGCGCGCCGCAGATCTCCGTCGCCGGACTCGGCGGCGAAAAGCTCGGTCTGCGCGGTTTCCTCGTCGCGCTCGATCGCAGGACCGGCGAGGAACGCTGGCGCTGGTACGTGACGGAGGCGGGATGGGAAGGCGGTTTCGCGGCGACCACGGCCTATGGCGAGCCGCTGCATCGCGATCTCGAGGCCGAGCGCGCGGCATTCGCACGCTACCGCGAGAGCTGGCGCTTCGGTGGCGGCTCGGTGTGGACGACGCCCGCCGTCGATACTGCCCGTGGGCTGATCTATATCGGGACCGGCAATCCGGCGCCGCAGATGGACGATGCGACGCGACCCGGCGACAACCGCCATTCGATCAGCCTCGTCGCCCTCGAGCTTGCGACCGGCAGGCTGCGCTGGGCCTACCAGCAGGTGCCGCACGATCGCTGGGGTTACGACGTCGCGAGCCCGCCGGTGCTGCTGACGCTCACGGTCGACGGCAGGCCGCGCGACGTCGTCGCCCAGGCCGGCAAAATCGGCTGGCTGTTCATTCACGATCGCGACACCGGCGATCTGATCCGCCGCTCCGAACCGTTCGTGCCGCAACACAACCTGTTCGCGCGGCCGACGGCCGACGGCGTGCGCATCGCCCCGTCTGCGATCGGGGGCTGCTCGTGGTCGCCGATCGCCGTCGACCTCGACCAGCGTCGCGCCTATGTCGCGGCGGTCCACTGGCCCGCGATGTACTACTCGCGCAAGCTCGAGCAGCCCGGCCTGCCGTGGGACTCCTACACCTTCGTCAAACCGATCGCGGGTGAAGACGACGGCGTGCTCGCCGCGATCGATCTCGACAGCGGCGCGATTGCATGGCGCGCACCGCTCGACAAGCCGCTGATCGGCGGCGTGCTCGCGACGGCCGGCGATCTGGTCTTCGTCGGCGAATCGAGCGGGCGCTTCAGTGCCTTCGACAGTCGCGCCGGCAAATCGCTGTGGTCCGATCCCGTCGCCGCCGGCGTCAACGCGCCGCCGGTGACCTATGCGATCGGCGGCCGCCAGTACGTCGCCGTCGCTGCCGGTGGCAATGCGCTGTTCGGTTTCAAGACCGGTGACGAAGTGATCGCCTATGCCTTGCCGGCCGACGGCGAGGCGCCGTGACGATGAATAAACCTTCGGAATTCGGTCGCCGCCTGGCGACGGTGCATCTCGGCTTCGCAATCCTCTGCACGCTGCTCACGCTGCCGTACCTGTTCGCCGGCATCGAGTCGTGGTGGCACGCGCGACAGTTCGGCGCCTTCGCGCCGTTCTCCGAGACGCTGTACGCGACCGCGCGCAACGCCCTCGTCAAAGCCGGCATGGCGGCGCTCGGCGCCGGCTATTTTTTCTGGCGCTGGCGCACGCTGATGCGCGGGCAGAAGTGAACGCTGGGCTGCGGACGGTGATTATTGCCACCGAGCTTCGAACGCAGGTGCCGAACTCTCGCAACCCGGGATCGGCACATCCGACTCGACGAAGATCCCGGGTTTCGCTTCGCTGCACCCGGGCTACGCATACGTCGCGCGCACGGCCGCGACACCGATGTCCGGGAAGTCGGTGAACAGGCCGTCGATGCCGGCGGCGAGGAATTCGTCGATCTCTGCGCGCAGCCGGCCATGCGCGGCGGGATCCGCGCCGCGCTGGTACGCCGGGGGCAGGAAGCGGTTCTCGGCGCGGAAGGTCCAGACGTGGACGTCGAGTCCTTGCGCGTGCGCCGTCGCGACGAGCGGTGACGGGCGGCACGGCGCGGCGCCGTCGAGCACCAGCGCCTTCGGTACGCCGAGTCCTTGCGCATAGCCGGCGACGAACGTACAGCCGGCGACATCGAGCAGATCGACATAACGGCGCGGGTCGCCGGCGAGCGTGAAGTCGTACGGCCGACCCGTCGCCTCGATCAACTGGATCAGCGGCAGCGCGAGGCCCGCGCGCGGCAGGATGCGGTGTGCGAGATCCTGCAGGTTCGCGACTTCGAAGGACTGGATGAAGACACGCGACGGTGCCGTGAAACGCTGCGCGACGAGTCGTGCGACCAGCGATGCGCCGAGATCGACGCCGATCGGACCGCCGTCGAGGCGCGCGCCGTCGCGGGCGAAGTAGGACGGATGCTTGGTCTCCGGGTAGATGCCGACCTCGCGCCCATCCGGCGTGCGCGTCGTCGCCGCGAGTTCGATGATGTCGTCGAAGCTCGGGATCTCGTGACGACCGTCGTGTACGGTATTGGCCCGGCGCAGCGCCGGCAACCGCTCGATCGCCCGCAGCGTCTTCAGCTCGGCGAGCGTGAAATCTTCGGTGAACCATCCCCGCACGGCCTGGCCGTCGATGCGCTTGGTGCACAGACGCGACGCGAACGCGGGACGCGCATGGACGTCGGTGCTCGTGTGCTCGGTGTTCACGCTGCCATCGGCGTCGAGCACCGCGAGCGCGTTCTCGTGACGGGCGACGAGCACGCCGTCGGCGGTCGCGACGAGATCAGGCTCGATGAAGTCCGCACCCTGTTCGATCGCGAGACGATAGCCCGCCAGCGTATGCTCGGGGCGGTAACCGCTCGCGCCGCGATGGGCGATGATGATGGGGCGTGCGTGCATGTCGGAGGTCTCCTCGTCGGCGCCGGCAGTGTCGATCGTCGGATCGACGGCGGTCAAACCCGTCACGGTCCAGTCAGCGCGTGTGCTGCACCGTGCGTGACCGAGAGGGATTCTGACATGTACGAAGAAGCAGCCCTGACCGAGGCATCTCTGGCTGGGGTGCCCAGCCTGGCTTCACTGTCGATGACCAGCCGTCGCTGGGTCGTCGCACGGGCGCATGGTCGGCGATACCCTGCCGGCGAGACCATCGTGCTTGCGGGGGATCACGACCGTGACGTGTATTTCGTCGCGAGTGGCAGCGTGCGAATCTTGTCATGGTCGGCGGGAGGGCGAGCCGTCATTTTTCGGGACATGGCGGCAGGGTGCTCATTCGGTGAACTCGCCGCGATCGACGGTGAGCGCCGTTCGGCGGATGTGCATGCGATCGAGGATACGTTCGCGATCGTGCTCGGACATGACGACTATCGCGGGCTGCTCGCCCGCGAGACCGCGTTGGTGCTCGATCTCGTGCAGCGCCTCGCGTCGCGCGTGCGCGACCTGTCCGCACGTTTTGTCGAATTGTCGACGCTCGACGTCCCGACGCGCGTGCGCATCGAACTGCTGCGTTGCGCGCGTCGCGATCCGACCCACCCGGACGGTGGTTACCTAGAGCCGGTGCCGACGCATCAGGAAATCGCGAACCGGATCGGGACGCATCGCGAAGCCGTCAGCCGTACACTCGCGGCCCTCGTGCGTGAAGGTCTGCTGGCGCGCCAGGGTGCGCGTCTGGTGATTCCCGACCTCGTCCGCCTCGGTGCCAGCCCATCTCCGTGAGGTGATGCTTGCGGCCGTCGCAGCGTGAGGCCGACAATCGAATCGTGGCATCACGCGCCAAGGAAGCGAGGGTGGCCATGCAATCATGCGCAGCCTGTGCGCACGAAAATCCGGCCGGATCACGGTACTGTGGATACTGCGGGTCAGCGCTCGTGGATATCTGTCCCGTGTGTGCGCTCGAAGTCGATTCGAGGCAGCCCGTCTGCGGTGCCTGCGGCGCACTCCTGACCGTGCGGGAACGTCCCGCAAATGCGGCGCTCGTCGCGCGCGTTGATCTTCCCCCCTACACGCCGACCGCGCTCGTGCGGCAAGTCCTGCGCAATCGCGAGGCGCTCCGGGGCGAATGGAAGCACGTGACGGTGCTGTTTTGCGATCTCGTCGAATCGACCCGGCTCGCCGCGAGCATCGGGGCCGAGGAGATGCACGAGTTTCTGTCGTCATTTTTCACCCTGGCGCTCGATCAGGTGCATCGTTACGAGGGCACGATCAATCAGTTCCTCGGCGACGGGTTCATGGCGATATTCGGCGCCCCCGTTGCGTTCGAGGATCACGCCATACGTGCGGCGCTGGCAGCGATTGCCGTCGTCGACAGCGTCGGGGCCGCGCGCGGGGCGCGTCCGGAGCGTGGCTGGCGCGACGCGCATGTCCGCCTCGGGCTCAACAGCGGGCCCGTGGTTGTCGGCGTGCTCGGCAACGAATTACGGATGGACTACACCGCGGCAGGTGACACCACGCATCTTGCGGCGCGCTTGCAGACATATGCCGGACCCGGTGAAATCCTGTGCGGCGAAGCGACGGTTCGCGCAGCCCACGGCGCGCTGCAGGTGACTGCGCGGGCCCCGCTGCAACTCAAAGGCGTGACGACGCCGGTGCTCCCTTTCCGTCTGGACGGGGTCGACGCGACGGCGGCGCGCAGGCCTGGCGATACAGGCCGCTTCGTCGGTAGAGAAACGCAGCTCGGGATGCTCGACACGCTGCTGGCAACGGCCGCAGCGGGGCGAGGCCACGTCGTGGAAATCGCTGGAGAACCCGGTGTGGGCAAGTCACGGCTCCTGCGTGAGTTCGTTGCACGGCTGGCGCCGAACATTCGCGTAATCGTCGCGCAATGCATCAGTTATGGCCATCAGCGGCCCGATGTCCCGCTCGTCGACATCGCCGGCGCGCTGTGCGACAGCGACGGCGCTGTACTGGCACTGAACATCGGACACGATCTGCTCGACTGCCTGGCCGCGCTGAGAGGTGATCGCATGGCGATCGCGCGCATGTCCTCGCTCGACCCTGCGACTGTGCGAGGTCGTACGCGACAGGCTCTGGTGCGGTCATTGCAGTGGCTGTCGCAGCGCTCGCCGCTGGTCGTCGTCATCGAAGATCTCCATTGGGCCGATCCGAGTTCGCTCGATTACCTCGCGGCGATCGCGGCCGGCGTGGCCGGCTGGCGGTGCCTGATCGTGATGTCGGCGCGGCCGGGGGGCGCGCTTGCGTGGCCGACGGGCGCGGCACGCGATCGGTGCGAACTGTCGCCGCTCGCGGCGGACGAGGCCGGACGCCTGTTCGATCAGCAGCCCGATGCGCGTGTCCTGTCGAACCAGCAGCGTGTACAGATCCTCACGCGCGCGGAAGGCAACCCGTTCTTCCTCGAGGAACTGGTGCGTTCGGCAGCGAGCGGGGCCGCCGTACCGGGCGATGTCTTCGACGTGCTGGCGGCCCGCGTCGATCGGCTCGACGCCGCCGACAAGGAGGTGATTCGCACGGCGGCGATCCTTGGGCGTGACTTCGACGTCGACGTGCTTGCGATGCTGCTGTGCCGGCCTACGGGCGTGCGCGAGGCCCTGACCCGGCTGGCCACGCAGGGCTTCGTTGAACCGTGTGATGCCGATCGCGCGCGTTTCGTGCACGCCTTGACGCACGAAGTGGTCTACGCGGGCATGCTCGGCAGCGCCAGACGTCACCTGCATGGACAGGTGGCGGCGACGCTCGAGAGCCGTGCCCTGGATCCGGACGAGGCGGCAGAAGAGCTGGCCCGCCATCATGCCGCCAGCGACGATCCGCAGGCAGCGCTGCCGTTCCTGGAACGGGTGGTTGCGCGCGCAATCCGGCGACATACGCTGGAAACGGGCTATGCGGCCGTTGTCGACGCCGTCCGCTTGTATGGAGAAGGGGACGGGCCGGTCGAGCGCGATATGCGCTGCATCGGTGTGCTGCTGCAGGCCTTCCCCATCTTCCATTTCCTGCATCGACACCGTGAATACGCAGCATTGCTCGAGGCGCGGCTCGCTACTGCTGAACGCCTGCAAATGCCGGCGTTGCTCGGGCCGTTCCTGGCACAACTGGGGCATCGCCGATGGGTCGAAGGTCGCTACCCGGAAGCAGAAAAGACGCTATTGCGCGGCAGCGAGATATGCGAAGCCGCAGGGGATTTGGCGAACGCCGCACACGCAGATTTCATGCTTTCCTGGCTTTATGCGAACCTCGCGCGTTACGAGGAAAGTGAAATGCGGGGTTTGCGTGCGTTGCGCCATCTCGACCGGGTGCCGTTCCCACTGTTCGAGGTATTCGCGTGCCTCGGCCTGCTGCTCGCGGCGATTTATCGCGGACGCTTCGCCGACGCGACGAACTGGGCGCAACGCGCGCGATGCGCCGCCGAGCGCGGACGGGACGATGGCATGGCGGCCTTCGCGGACGCGTTCCTCGCGTTTGTACACTACGAGCGTGGCGACGATCCGGCCGCCATTGCAGCCGGCCGTCGTGGACTTGCCGGTGCACCGACCCGCTATTTCGAAGGCTGGGCCGCGACCTTCATGGCCGCCGCAATGGTGCGCACCGGCGGTGGCAGCAGCGCGCTCGAGACCCTGAGCCAGGCCGTTCGATATGCCGACGACGCCGGCCATCTGTCCGGCTACTGCCTCGTGGCGCTCCTCGAAGCCGAGGCCATGGTGAGGGAAGGACACCTTGCCAAGGCCGCACATGCGGCGACCGAGCTGCGCGCACGGGCGCTGGCCATGCCGTATCCCTATGTGGCGGGAGGAGCGTTGCTCGTTACTGCGGAATGCGCGCTCCAACGAGGGGCGCGCGAGGAAGCCGCCAGCGTGTTCGCACTGGCCGAACGGGAACTCGGCGCGATAGGCGCCGAGCATCGCGCCCGGCAAGCTCGCGACGGCAGCGCACGCTGTCGTTGAACCGGCGTGGCGCGGTGCACGCCGCGCCGTCGTCGTCTCATCCCCTGTGCGAAATCGCACAGCACTGCGCGCCGCGCACGGGTCTGGCGGGGGAGCGCGCGCCACACTCGTGGCATGGCGTCATCTGTCGAGTCGCATCAGCAGGAGAGCCTGATCGCGCGGGTGCTCGCGCCGGGGCCGCGCGGTCGCCTGCTGTCACTGACGATACTCGGGGTCGTCAGCGTCCTCGCCGCATCTCGGTTACCCGAGCTGCGTGTCGATCGCGGCGACGAACGGCTGATCGCAGCCGACGATCCAGGCTGGCCGGCTCTGCGCCGGATGCAGCAGACGTTCGGTGATGAGAGTTCGGTACTCATCTATCTCCGCGCCGATCCGCTATGGACCGCAGAGCGCCTGCGCACGCTGCAGGCCTTCACGTCCGCATTGGCCGACATGCCGGGTATCACGCGCGTGCGCAGCGTGCTCGATGCGACGAACATCCGCGACAAAGGGCGCTACGTGGACGCCGGACCGCTGGTCGACGTCGTGTCCGACGATCCCGCACGCCTTGCGAGCCTGCGTGACGATGCGCTGTACGGCCCGCTGATTCGGGGTCATTTCGTCTCCGCTGACGGAAACGCGACGGCGGTGTTCGTCTCCTATCGTGCCGACCCGGCAGACCCCGATTACGAGCTGCGACTGAATGCCCTGCTTGACGCCCGGCTGGCGTCGCTGCGACCGTCGTTCGAACAGGTCTTCCACGTCGGCTGGCCGCGGCTGAATGCCGAGATCGATCGTGGCCTGAAGCGGGATCTCGGCGTGGTCGCGACACTGGCGGTGGCGGTGCTGCTGGTGACGGTCATGCTGGGCCTGCGTACCGTCCGTGCGTTGCCGGTACCGCTCGTGTCGACGGGGCTGACGATTCTGTGGACATTCGGGTTCATGGCGGCGGTCGGCATTCCCGTGACGTTGCTGACGGCGATGCTGCCGGCCCTGATCGTGGTCGTCGGTGCGGTCGAGGATGTCCATCTGATGGCCAATTACCTGGACGGCCTGCACGGTGCCGCACCGCCGGTGAGAAGCAGCGCCGTGCGCTACATGGCGCGCCACGTCGGGTCGGCGATTGTCGTCACCTCGTTCACCACGTTAATCGGCTTTCTCTCCAACGGCATGGCCGAGATCCCGTTGATCCGCGAGTTCTCACTCGCAGCGGCCTTCGCGATGTTCGCGAACTTCGTCGTCACGATCACCGTGGTACCACTCTGGCTGCAGTGGGCGGGCCCGACCCGGAGCGCGCTGCGCCGGCCGGACACACTGCCGCGGGGTCCGGTGGGCGGGGTGGTCGAACTCGTCGAACGCTTGTCCACGGGACGCAGCGCTGTCGTCGTCGTTCTCGTCGTGTTCACGATTGTCGCAGTGCTCCTCAGTCGCTTGCCGGGGCTCACGGTCAACAACGATCCGCTGGCGTATTTCGCCGACGCACATCCGTTCGTCGGCGATGCCCGGTGCGTACAGCGGGATCTGGCGGGGCTCCAGCATTTCGGCGTGATGCTGACCGCGACGCAGCCAGGCTGGTTCAAGACCGTCGACGGTGTGGCGGCGTTGGCGGCGGCGCAGGCGGAAATCGAGGCCCAGCGAGTCTTCGACAGCACGCGGTCCCTCGCCGATCTCATGGCGCTGATGCAGCGCGAGATGCATGCGGGTGATCCGGCATGGTACCGGGTGCCATCGACCCAGGCCGATCTTGACCTCTATCTCGGCGACATGCCGCGCCGCGAACTCGACGCGCTGGTCGACACGACGTTCACGACGGCGTTGATTTCTGTACGACACGGACTCGCCGATTCGATGCGGCTGAACGCCGTGGTCGACATGCTGGAGAACAGCCTGCCGCGAGTGCTGGAGGGGCGTGCGCGCGTCGATCTCGTCGGCAGCAATCTCATGATCAATCGCGCGGCCGAGTCGCTGATCAAAAGTGAACTGTGGTCGCTCGCCGTCGTCCTCGGCGTCATATTCGGGTTGTTCAGTGTGCTGTATACCTCGTGGCATGCCGGCCTGCTCGCGCTGATCCCGAACGTCATTCCGATAATCGTCAACTTCGGCATCATGAGTGTCCTCCGCATACCGCTCAATCCGGGCACCGCGATGGTGGCCGCCATCGCGATCGGGCTCGCCGTCGACGACACCATTCACCTGATGACGCGTTACGGTGCGGAAAGTCGCATCCGGGTCGACGAACGCGCCGCCGTGCGCGCGACCGTGCGTGCCGAGGCGGTGCCGGTACTGACGTCCGCGTGCGCCCTCGGCCTCGGCTTCACGGTATTCGGCCTGTCGGACTTCCGCATCGTCGCCGAGTTTGGCCTGCTCGCCGCTGCGACCATGGCGTACGCCGCACTTTCAGATCTGCTGTTGATGCCGATTCTGTTGCGACACCTGCGGCTGGCGACGGTATGGGACATCGTGACGCTCGATCTCGACCCGATGGTGCTCGCGCGCTGTCCGCTGTTCGACGGCATGACGAGCTACCAGGTAAAGAAACTCGTGCTGCTGTCCGACGTGGTGCGCTTCGGTGGCGGGGAGAGCTTGATCCGCCAGGGTGACGAGGCGGATGGCATGTTCGTCCTGCTGAACGGGACGGCGTCGATCGTGCTAGATCGTGATGGCGCGGCCGTCGTGATCGATCGGGCCCGCCCCGGTGACATCGTCGGTGAGATCGGCTTCGCGGGCAGCGGTGTCCGGCGCACCGCCAGCGTTGTCGCCGATGTGCCCGTCACTGCGGTCGTGCTCGACGCACGGCGCATGCATCGAGGCTTGCGCTTCTATCCCGCCCTGGCGCGTCAGGTCTATCGCAACATCACCACACTCCTCGGCCAGCGTTTGCAGCAATCACATCAACGGCTGCTCGCCAGCACACGGTCGCGCGCGCAGCCCGCGTCGCGGCTCAGGCCCGCTCGTCCCCCGCGACGATATACCCGACCCACTCGTCGACGCTGATGTTGCCGGCCTGCTCGACCGCTTCGAGTTCATGCGCACGCAGCACGTCCTGCATGCCGTCGATGCGCTTCCACGCGCACAGCGGTGTCGCGGCCTCTTCGCGCGGCACGTAGCGCGACGCCTTCACCTTGTCGTAGCGATGGACGTAACGCGGACAGTTCTGCCACAGCTCGGAGACGGTCACGCGCACGACGAGTTCGGCTTCCTTCCAGGTCGTGCGCAGCGGATCGTCGGCGCTGACGCTCGCCGTGCCCTGCACGCGAATGCGATGCGGTTTTTCGAAATCGATGAACAGCAGGCCCACCTGCGGGTTCGCGCTGAGGTTGCCGGTCGAGTAGAACATGCCGTTGCCGTCGTAGCTCGGGAACGCGAGCGTATGCGGATCGAGCACGCGCACGAAACCCGGATCGCCGCCCTTGTACGACACGGTCGGGCGTCCGCGGTGATCGACGGAGGACAGGAAGAACATGTCGCGGGCTTCGATGTACGCCTGCTCCATCGGCCCGATCTCGAGTTTCACGCCGATCTGCTCGATGCGATCGGCCATGCGCCGGCTGTCGAAGCGATCCTGCAGGGCGCGATGCTGTTCACCAAAGAGACGACTCATGGCATTCCTCCTGTGCGGGTGGTGTCATCGTGCAGACCGGACGCGGCGGGTTCAAGGGCTGCGCTATCATGCGGCCTTCGACGCTCGCCGGGGACCGACATGACGCATCGCCGCGATTTTCTCGTGAACACGTCCGTCGCGCTGCTGGCGACATGGCTGCCGGTGACGGCCGGTGCGCGGCCGGCGCCGCTCGAAACCCGGGCGATTCCGGTCAGCGGCGAGCGTCTTCCGGTGATCGGCCTCGGCACCTCGGGCAGCTTCGAAGTCGGCGACAACGCGACGGCCCGTGCGCGTCTGCGCACCGTGCTGGGCCGCTTCATCGCTGCCGACGCGAGCGTGATCGACACCGCGCCGACCTACACGTCGGCCGAAGACGTGCTCGGCGATCTCGTCGCCGAGGCCGGGCAGCGCCCGCGACTTTTCCTCGCGACCAAGCTGTCCGGTGTCGCCGGCCGGGAGGCGGGCCTCGCCCAGTTCGCGGACTCGCTGCGCCGTCTCAGGACCGACCGGATCGACCTGCTCCAGGTCCACAATCTGTACGACACGGCGACACAGCTCGAGGTCGCGCGAGAACTGAAGGCCGACGGCAAGGTGCGTTACACGGGCATCACGCACTACGTCGAGAGTGCGCATGACGAACTCGCCGAATTGATGAGCCGGCACAAGCCCGACTTCGTGCAGATCAACTACTCGCCGGTCTCGCGCGGTATCGAACGGCGCGTGCTGCCGCTCGCGGCCGATCTGGGCATCGCGGTGATGATCAACCGTGCCTTCGAAGACGGGCGACTGTTCACGCGCGTGGCCGGGCGGCCGGTGCCGGAGTGGGCGGCCGAGGTCGGCGCGAAGTCCTGGGCCCAGCTCTTCCTGAAGTTCGCGCTGAGCCCGCCTGCCGTGACGGTCGTCATCCCGGCGACGTCTAAGCCGCGCAATATGCGCGACAACCTGCACGCAGGACGCGGTCCGATGCTCGACGCGCGTCAACGCGACGCGCTGGTCGCCGCGCTTGCCTGAGTCCGGGCGTCCGTCCGCGGCAGCGGGCAGCACCGGGACGACCCTGACCCGTTGGCTCGCGATCGAACCACATGAAGGCCCGGCGGTCGTCGCCGGCTTCGGGCTCTTCTTCGCGCTGTTCGCGGGCTATTACATGCTGCGGCCGGTGCGCGAGACGCTCGGCATCGCCGGCGGCGTCGAGCACCTGCAATGGCTGTTCACGGCGACGTTCGTCGCGACCCTGCTCGCGCTGCCGGCCTTCGGCTGGGTCGCGGGTCGCGTCCCGCGACGACTGATCCTGCCGGCCGTCTATGGCTTCTTCACGCTGAACCTCGCGGGTTTCGCGTTCGCCCTCGCGCGCGCGCCGGACGCCGTATGGCTCGCGCGCGGCTTCTACGTGTGGCTGTCGGTGTTCAATCTCGTCGCGGTGTCGCTCGCGTGGAGCGTGCTCGTCGACTGCTTCGATCGCGCGCAGGCGCAACGGGTGTTCGGTCTCGCCGCGGCCGGGGCCAGCGTCGGCGGGCTGGTCGGACCGCTGATGGCGGTCGGGCTCGTCGGATCCTTTGGCCATCCGGGCCTGCTCGCGTTGGCCGCCGTCGCGCTGTGCGCAGCGATCGCGATGGCCGCGCAGGTGCGGCGGCTGGGCCGGCGCGCGGACGGCGCGGCGGCGCGTCCACTCGGCGGCAACCCGCTGGCCGGCGTGCGCGACGTCGTGCGTTCGCCGTACCTCGGCGGCATCGCACTGTTCATGATTCTGCTCGCGAGCGTCAGCACGTTTCTGTATGTCGAGCAGGCGCGCCTCGTCGAACAGCATTTTCCGACCCGGGCGGCACAGACGCGCATCTTCGGCAGCATGGACGCCGTGGTGCAGGTGTTGTCGGTACTGTTGCAGGTCTTCGTTACCGGGCGCGTCGCACAACGGCTGGGCCTCGGCGTGCTGCTCGTCGCGGTGCCGTTGCTGGTGATGTGCGGATTCCTGTGGCTCGCGGTCGCGCCGGGCTTTGCCGTACTGGCGATTGTGATGATCGTGCGTCGCGCCGGCGAATACGGCCTGATCAGGCCGGGCCGCGAAATGCTCTACGGCGTGGTCTCGGACGATGCAAAGTATCGCGCGAAGAACTTCAATGACACGGCGGTCTATCGCGGTGCCGATGCGGTGAGCGGCTGGTTGAAGGCCGGTCTCGACGCGCTCGGCCAGCATGTCGCTCTCGCCATGCTCGCCGGCGCGACGCTGGCGGCGGCCTGGGCCGCGTGCGGCGCGTGGCTCGCGGGGCGTCATCGCGATGGGGCATCGTCCATAACATGAAGTGCCCGGCACTCGCTGCGCGGTTCCCGGGCCACCCTCGCTATACGAGCAGCCAGACGATCGTCGCGACGATCCAGCTTCCCTCGTTCGCGACTTCGCTGATCAGCGAGCCGGTGCGATTGCGGTCCCAGCCGGCTTCGCGGATCGAATACACGAGCTGGCCGAGGCGGGTGCAGATCGTCACGTGGCCGGCGAAGACGCCGAAGGCCGCGAGCCCGCCGCCGCCGACGAGCGCGAGATTCCACGCGAGCGTCAGTTGCGGCACGCCCTTGAAGAACACCGCGAGCCAGCCGCGCACGATCGGATCGCGCCAGCCGAGGCCGTGACAGCGGCCGATCGCGAGCGTCGTCACGATGCCGGCGAGGGCGAGGCCGATTGTCACATCGTCCACCCGCGTCCACGTGCCGGCACCCTGCCACGCCAGCACGGTGAGATTGGCCGCGATGATCGTCGTCCAGATCGCATACGCCCACACCGTCTGCCGCGTGACCCGGCTCGGCTGCACCCGATGCGCCTGGATCGACAGACGCAGGTTGATCACGAGGAACAACGCCCAGCACAGGAACCAGCTCGGGCTCAGTCCTTCGACGCTCGAGCACATCCGCCACGTCTGACTGACACCGAAGACGAGCGCGCAGCCGATCTGCACGACGAACAGCACGTCGGCGACACGCCACGACGGGCCGTTGACGGCGGGCTGGAACGCGGGTGCCTCGGGCATGGGATTCCTCGGATGTCCGCGTCACAGTGCCGGACGCGGGCTCGTGCCGCCGTGCCGTCCGGGCATGGCGGCACGGGTGCTCGATCGTTAGCCGTTCATCCGGATCACGGCGTGCCCGCGTCGCGCAGCAGCACTTCGGCGTAGGTCGCCGTGGAACCCGGCACGATTTCGCAATGCAGCCACACCGGGGTTCGCGCGCCCCGCGAGCCGATGAGAAACGCCTGCCACCAGTACTCGCCGGCGAGATCGCCCGCGCGCGGTGCCGAAGGCTGCGGCGGATCGGCGAAGACCAGGGCCTGCGCGCCGAGCGCGCGACCTGCCGCATAGGCGCAGTCGGCACGCGTCTGCAGGTTGTCGTGCACCTTCGACGACGGCTCGGCCGCGGCGATCGCCGTCGCGGCGAGCAGCGCGCCGAGCGCACCGGCGCGGCGGACGGCGCCGCCGCAGGGCAGGGTGAGAGTGCGCATCGTCAGATCAGCGGCATCACTTTCTGCGCGAACTCGCGCGCGACGTCGCGCAGGTGCATCAGCGGCGGCAGCAGGCTGACCTCCTTGAGGCCCGCGCGGCCGGCGGCGCGAATGCGTTCGGCAACTTCCGACGGGCCGCCGATGATGCACGTCCCTTCGATCATTTCCGGCGTCAGCAGATCGCGCTCGGCCGCCGCGTAGTAGCTGCAATGGCCTTCGTGCAGCATCTGATGTTTCTTGTCCTCGGGCAGCGGCATGTGCGCGACGCGATCGAGATACTGCTGCCAGACGTTGCGCATGTACGGCGGGATGACGCTGTCGTCCTGCGTGTAACGCCACACTTCGTAGACGAAGTGCAGCGCGGTGACGACCCACGAGCCCGCAACTTCGACGACGCGTCGGTCGGTGAGCTTCTCACCCGGGCGCAACACCACGGCGTGACACAGCGACACGGTATGGTAGCTGTCGTCGAGCTTGCGTCCGACCTTCTCGGCACCGGCCTTCACCAGCTCGAGGTTCGCCCGCATGACGTCCGGCTGTTCGTTGAAGATCGACATCAGGCCGTCGCCATAGGCGCCCGCCGCGCGCAGCGCCAGCGGGCCGTTGGCGGCGACATAGATCGGGATCGGATCGAAGGTGTTGCGGAAGCCGCCGCCGTGATGCTGCCACGAGATCTCTGTGGTCTTGTCGCGATAGGTGTAATCGACGTTCTCGCCCTGGAGCATCGTGCGCACGACGCGCAGGTATTCGCGGAATTCCTTCACCGGCATCGGGTCCTGACCCATCACCCGCATTGCGGTGTGGCCGGTGCCGATGCCGAGGAAGGTGCGCCCGGGCGCCAGCACGTTGATCGAGGAGATCGCTGCCGCGGTGGTCGGCGCGATGCGCGTGCCGGTGATCGCCACGCCGGTGCCGATATGGATCTTCGACGTGCACTGCGCGGCCAGCGCCATCGTCGCATAGCAGTCCGACCACATCATCTGCGTGTCGGGGAACCAGCAGGCGTCGTAGCCCCAGTCTTCGAGATCCTTCGCGATGCGGTAGTCGGAGATGCGGGTCTGCACGTGACAACTGAATTTCATCGGAGTCTCCTCGTGTCTCGAATATGAGGCGCGGGCGTCTGCGTCCCGCGTGTGTGGTGTCGCCCGGCGACGCATGCCATCCGGCAGCGCGTTGGCGCAGGGTGCGCCACGCGGGTGCGTGACGACCCGCGCGGCGCGTCGATTGTACCGAACGGGATCCCCTGCGGAAGCCGTCGCTGCCACGCTGTTTTACCCTCGGGCAGAGGAAGTTTTCTTGCTGCATTCGCACAGGGCTGCCTATACTCGGGCCACGATCAACCCGGCGACGAGGGTGCTGCGTGCTCTATCACGTCTATGAGCTGAATCACGCCGCGATCGCGCCCCTGCGGTCCTTCATCGAATGGCAGCGCCTGATGTTCGACCAGCCGTGGAATCCGTGGACACAGTCCTGGCCGTACAAGACCGCGGCGGCCGCATGGGACGTGTTCGAACATCTCACCCGCCGCTACGGCAAGCCGGCCTTCGGCATCGAGAACATCGACGTCGACGGGGTGTGCTGTGCCGTCACCGAAGAGGTGGTGTGGCGCGGACCATTCTGCGACCTGCTGCATTTCACGCGCGATCCGGCCCGGTTGCCCGACTCACATCGGCGCGATCCGCGGGTGCTGCTCGTCGCGCCGATGTCCGGTCATTACGCGACGCTGCTGCGCGGCACGGTGCACGCCCTGCTGCCCGATCACGACGTCTACATCACCGACTGGGCCGATGCCCGCACGGTGCCGCTGACGCTCGGCGGCTTCGATCTCGACGACTACGTCGACTACGTGATCGACATGCTGCGCCATCTCGGTCCGGACACACACGTAATCGCCGTCTGCCAGCCGGGCCCGGCGGTGCTCGCGGCGACGTCGCTGCTCGCCGCTGACGAGGACGTCTGTACGCCGGCGAGCATGACCATCATGGGCAGCCCGATCGACACCCGCAAAAGTCCTACCGAACCGAACCGGCTCGCGACCACCAGGCCGCTCGACTGGTTCGAGCGTAACGTCGTCATGCCGGTACCGTTTCCGCATACGGGTTGCATGCGACGCGTGTATCCGGGGTTCCTGCAGCTCACGGGCTTCATGACGATGAATCTCGATCGCCACATGAACGCCCATCAGAAGCTCTACCAGAGCCTGATCCGGGGCGATGGCGATTCGGTGCAGGCCCACCGCGAGTTCTACGACGAATATCTCGCCGTCATGGATCTCGACGCGGCGTATTACCTGCAGACGCTGCGGGTCGTGTTCCAGGAACACCAGTTGCCGCGCGGCGAGATGTGCCACCGCGGCCGTCTCGTCGAGCCGGCCGCGATCACGAACACCGCGCTGATGACGGTCGAAGGGGAGAAGGACGATATCTCCGGCATCGGCCAGACGCAGGCGGCGCACGATCTGTGCGTGAACGTTCCGCCCGCGATGAAAGTCGATTACGTCCAGGCCGGTGTCGGCCATTACGGCGTGTTCAACGGCTCACGCTTCCGTACCGAGATCGCGCCGCGGATGCGCGATTTCATCCGCACTCACGATCGGCCCTGACACACCGGCGGCGGATCCGCGCAGGATTCGCCGGTGCCGGGAAATCCCATTTGCGTACAATGGACCGGCCCGCGAGCCGCGGCCCTAGCGGGCACTGCTGCGGGTATCCCGTATCGACATGGAGTGAGGCGACGGATGAACAGACGCAGTCTGGGCCCGCACGGCCCGCAGGTGTCGGCCATCGGGCTCGGCTGCATGGGCATGTCCGAGTTCTATGGTCCGAGCGACGAACGGCGGGCGATCGAGGTGATCCATCGCGCGCTGTCGCTCGACATCGATTTCTTCGACACCGCGGACATGTACGGTCCGCACACCAACGAGATCCTGCTCGGCAAGGCGCTCGCCGGGCGCCGTCACGAAGCATTCATCGCGACCAAGTTCGGCATCGTCCGCGACGCCGAGGGCGGCTTCCACGGCGTGTGCGGCCGGCCCGCGTACATCAAGGACTGTTGCGACGCGAGCCTGCGCCGCCTGCGCTGTGAGCATCTCGATCTCTATTATCAGCATCGGGTGGATCCCGACGTGCCGATCGAGGATACCGTCGGCACGCTGGGCGAACTCGTCGCGGCCGGCAAGGTGCGCTACATCGGCCTGTCCGAGGCCGGCGTCGCGACCTTGCGCCGCGCGCATCGCGAGTTCCCGATCACGGCCTTGCAGTCGGAGTACTCGCTGTGGTCGCGCGAACCGGAAGAGGGCGGGCATCTCGCGGCGTGTCGCGAACTCGGCATCGGCTTCGTGCCGTACAGCCCGCTCGGGCGCGGCTTTCTGTCGGGCACCCTCCGCTCGCCCGACGATCTGGCGCCGGACGACTTCCGCCGGACGACGCCGCGCTTCAGCGCGGAGAACTTCGCGCACAACCTCGCGGTCGTCGCGGAGCTCGACGCGATCGCCCGTGCCCGGGGCTGCACAGCGGCCCAGCTCGCGCTCGCCTGGGTCCTGTCACGCGGTGAGGATGTGGTGCCGATCCCGGGCACGACGCGGCCCGAACGCCTGGCGGAGAACGCCGCCGCGACGGCCATCGTGCTGACGGCGGCAGAACTCGCCGCGATCGAGTCAGCCGCGCCGCAGGGCTTTGCGCGCGGCGAACGTTACGATGCGACACGCATGACGATGATGAACCGTTGAGCCACGCGGGATGACCGGCGACGGATCGCAGCAGTCGGGCCCATCCGCCGCACGCACGGGACTGCGGGCGGCCATCCGGCGACATCCGTGGCGCACGGCGGCGATCGTCGCTGGCAGTGTGCTGACGATCGCGCTCGCCGCGCTGTTCAACCCGGCGCTGCAGACGCGTTGGCTGCTGCCCGAGATCCGGCAGATCGCGCGCGACGCCGGGGTCGGGACGTTCGAGGTCGGCGCGCTGCGGCTGACGCCGTGGTCGCTCGAACTGCGCGACGTGCAGGCGGACTTCCGCGGCCTCGATCTGCGGCTCGGCACGGCGACGCTCGGCTTCAATCCCATCGGTCTGCTGACCGACACGCTCGTGGTGCGCGAACTGCGCGTGCCCGATCTCGCGCTCGATGTCAGGCGTTTCCGCCCCGGGCCGCCGTCGGCGACGCCGTTCCGGGGCGTCCTCGATGTGCTCGATCAGGGCTACGGCCTCGCGCTCGACGACATCGACGTCACCGTCGATCTCACGCTCGACGCGGCGCATCGCGTGCATGCGACGCTGCGCGGCGGCGACGTGCGTCCGCACGTGCCGGGCACGCTCGCGTTCACGCTGCATGAAGACGCGGGTGTGCGGCAGACCGACGCGGCGGGGCGCCTGACTCTCGATCAACTCTCGGCGGGACGCTTCCGTACCGTCGCGCTCGCCGCGCAGGCGACGCTGACGGCGGCTGCCCTGCCGGTCGCCGAACGTGTCGAGCTCGCCTTGCGCGTCACGCCGGCGCCGGGGAGCGGGCATGCGCGTGCGCAGATCCGCGAACGGCGCCGCCGCGGCGAGATGTCGCCAGCGGCGCCGGAAGCGTTGGCGATCGAGCTCAGGAGTCTCGACGCAGTCGGCGCGCCGCGCGCGGACTTCACCTTCGATGGCCGCTATCGCGGCGACGACGGCAGCCTGCGCGGGCGCTATGCACTCACGGCAGACGATGCACTCGTCGCGCCGTACGCCGGCGGCCAGCCGCTGCCGGCGGTCGCCGTGGAAGCGAACGGCGAGTTGGGCGTGCAGACGGTCGAAGGCGTGATCGACCTGTCGCTCGCGGCATCGACGCGGCTCGGTGGACTCGCCAGGATTCTCGGCGAGAACCCTGCGTTGCCGGCGGCGCTCGTCCTGCGCAGCGACGTGGCGCTGGGCCTCGCGCACGGGCGCCTCACGCTCACGCGCTTCGAGCACCGGCTCGTCGACGACGCGCAACCGCAGCCCGTGCTCGGGCTCGCGCTGCAGCCGCCGCTCATCGTCCCGCTCGACACGCCTTCGCGCCTGCTCGAAACACCGCGCGCATTGGGCAGCCTCGTGTTGAAGGGCGTGCCGGTGCCCTGGGCGAACGGCTTGTTACAGGGCCGTGCCTTGACCGGCGGTGCGCTCGACGCCGCGTTCGAACTCGTGATCGGCGACGAACGCCGCCTGCAGCTTCTGCCGCTGCAGGCGGTGACCGTCGGTGATGTCGCGGTAAACGCGGGTGACGATGTGCTGGTGCCCGCATTGCGCCTGCGCCTGACGCCTCGTCTGACGCGCTCGGACACGCGCCTGCGGCTGCGCATCGACGATCTCGCGATCGCCGACGGCACGCGCCGCCTCGCCGGCGGCCGTCTCACGCTGAGCTGGCCGCTCGTCGCGCCGGCGATGCCGGCGCCCGTGGCCGGCGCCGACGCGGCTGCCGCGACGCCGGCGGCCGCACCGGACACGCCGCCATTGCGCATCGCGTACGTCCTCGACGCCGATGTCGATTCACTGCGCGCGCTGCCGGCGTTCGATGCACTGCGCGCGGCCTTGCCGCTGCCTGAGGATCTCCGCCTCGCGGCCAAGGGTGATGTCGACGTGCGGGGATCGGAGGTGACCGTCGCGTCGCTCGAGGCCCGGCTGACGCAGCCGGCGCGGCCGGATCTCGCGACCCTGGTGGCGCGTCGTTCGTTCGTGCTGCCCGCTGGCGATGCGCCGTTCGAGAATCCGCGCGGTGAACTCGCGACGCTCGCACTGCGCGACGTCGATCTCGCGTGGATCAACGCCTTCGTGCCCGATGTCGAGCTCAACGGCACGCTGCGCGCCGTCGATCTGCTGTTGACGGCGCCGGCGGCGAACCGTTTCGCGGTGAGCGCGACAGCGCCGCTGCGTGTCGACGGGCTCGCCGTGCGGCGCGACGATGCCGCGCAGATCGCCGATCTGAACGTCGTCGTCACGCCGACGATCGATTACGCGCCGGAGGCACTGCACGTCGATCTGCGGCAGATGAA
Organism: Gammaproteobacteria bacterium; assembly: GCA_020851775.1. Classification (GTDB taxonomy): domain Bacteria; phylum Pseudomonadota; class Gammaproteobacteria. The sequence continues at coordinate 254 of JADZCB010000006.1, read as the reverse complement.
TCTGACGAGCCGCGGGCACGCGCTCGCCCGCGGCGATCTCGCCGGCGGCCTGCCGCTCGGCGGATCCGGACAGGCACCCGTGAGCGGGGAAGGGCGGCTCGAACTCGATCTGACCCGTCTCGCCGCCCAGCCCGCGCTGCGTCGTGCGCTCGCGCGTCGGCCGCCGGCCATCGCGCTCGGCGGCCGGCTCGATTTCGCCGCGACGAGTCACGGCGGCACCGTGCGCATCGGTCGCCTGGCGCTCGATCTGAATG
>JADZCB010000005.1 GCA_020851775.1 Gammaproteobacteria bacterium | reverse complement strand
TGACCGGTGTGCCCGTGGGGCATCGCTGCCACAACGTGTTCGCGCGCGCGATGTGCGCCAGCAGCGTGCCGTGCGCGCCAGTGCCGGCATCGAACTCGAAGGGAATGTGATCCGCCTCGGGCCCCGCTGGCCCCTGCGTGATCAACACACCGAGTGGATGCTCGCGGATGACGCGATGCAGTTCTTCCGGGCGGGTTTCGGCGAAGTGCGACGGGATGTACATGACCGGGTGAGTAATGCCGGGACGGTGCAGGAACCGCTCAGCGGCGCGCCAGCAAGAGCACTTTGAGACGATCGTTCAGCCCCAGCGAACACACGCCGGCAAAAACCACGATGGTTGCGGTCATCCACAATGGTACCGGCCGCAGATCTGCCAGACCGTGGATGCCGATCAGGATACCGAAGCAGGCATCTGCGAGCATGGCGATCGTCAGCGGCCGGCTCGGCGCCGATGCCCGGAAAGGGCGTCGTTCGCGGATCGACGTCAGCGAGAACAGTGCAAAGAAAAGCAGCGTCTGGAATGCGAACGTCTGTCGCATGCCGTCATCGCTTTCGAGCCCGAAGCGGTGCCAGCCGAACGCGAGCAGCGCCAGCGCCTCGGCGAGCATCACCAGCCCGAGGACTGCGCCGAGTCTTGCCAGCGGCGCAATGTTCCAGCTCTCCGGCCTGGGCGACGGGCGCACCCGGTCCGTGGACAGGGTGATCTTGACGAAATCGGTCATGAACACCAGCAGCACCATGCCGAGGGCCGAGATCACGAGTTTTCCCGTTACGAGAAACGGAATCACGACGAAACCCGACTTCATGATCGTGCGGCTCACCTTGTTGATGATCCACGTCAGCACGCGCTGATAGATCGCACGACCACCCTTGACCAGTTCGACGATGCCGGCCAGGCCTTCCGTGGCGAGCACGACGCTGGCGGCCGATTTCGCGACGTCGGTTGCGCCGCTGACCGCGATTCCGACCTCGGCCTGCTTCAGCGCCGGCGCATCGTTCACGCCGTCGCCCGTCATGCCGACGACGTGGCCGGCGTCCTGCAGCTGCTTGACGATGTCGAACTTCTGTGCCGGAAAGATCTCCGCCGAAACATCGGTCACGCCGAGTTGGCGAGCCGCTTCGTGGGCAACCGCGGTCGCGTCGCCGGTGAGCATCCGTACGCCGATGCCGAGCGCGTGCAGTTCGGCGACGAGTTGACGGGAATCGGCACGCAGCGGGTCGCTGAGAAAGGCAAGACCGACGAATCGCAAGGGTCCTGCATCGCTCGCACGCGCGACCGCGAGCACGCGGTGGCCGCTTGCGGCGGCAGCCTCGGCGCGCTGCTGGATCGAATGCCGGTCATCCGCGTGCAATCCGCACGCGTCGGCGACGACGCGCCAGGCCCCTTTCATCACGCGCACGGGCGTTGCGTCGATCTCGATGCGTGCTTCGGTTCGGCGCGTGTCTGGCGAGAAAGGAACGAAGTCCAGCGTTCGCGCCGGTGTCGCCGGCAATCCGCGTTCGCGTGCCGCCTCGATGAACGCGAGGTCGATCGGATCCCGGTTCGCCTCCCTGGAGGCCAGCGCGCCGTCGCGGACGACGTCGTCGCGAGCGAAGCCGGGATGCGCCGACACGTCGACCAGCGACAGAACGTTGCGCGTCAGGGTGCCCGTCTTGTCGGCGCACAGCACGTCCATGTTGGCTGCGTCCTCGGCTGCGGACAGGCGCGTGACGACGACACCCTGCCGGGAGAGTTCGATCGCACCGAGCGCCATGCTGACGGTGAACATGACCGGGAGTGCGACCGGAATGGCGCTCATCAGCAGCACCAGCGCCAGCGGCAGGATCTCTCCGGCCGGGATGCGTGCCGGAATCGACAACGCCAGTACCACAGCGACCTGGACACCGACGATCAGGAAGAGCCACCGCACGACCCGGGTGATGACCTCTTCCACGTGCAGGCGCGGCCGGGCCACGTCGACGAGCTGGGTTGTTTTCCCGAAGTACGTACCGGCCCCGGTGGCGACCACGACACCATTGCCCTCGCCACGGCGCACGAACGAGCCGGCATACAGCGTCTCGCCGGCCGCACGGGCCACTTCGCGGGACTCGCCGGTCAGCGCCGACTGATCGATGCGCAGTTCGCCATCCGAAACACGGACGTCCGCCGGCACCAGGTCGCCAGCGCGCACGCGAACGAGATCGTCGCGCACCAGTTCGCGCGCCGCGATGGTTCGCCACGCGCCATCGCGCAACACCCGCGCGCTCACCTGCATGCGCGAGCGCAGTGCGTCGATCGCTGCCGAGGCACGCTGCTCCTGCACGAAGCCGAGCACTGCGTTGACGACGAGAAGTGCTGCCGCAACCCAGAAGTCCGCCCATTTGCCGAGCGCGAGCGAGAGCAGGCAAATCAGTTCGAGCATCCACGCCGAAAGACCCCAGAACCTGGATGCAAAACGCCTGAGCGGATGCACGGGCGGCGCCGCCACCTCATTCGGCCCGTCACGCGCCCGCCTCGCGCCCGCCTCGGCGGTCGTGAGGCCTCCGGTCTCATCGGCATTGGCGTGCACCGAGGGAGCGGGTGCAACGGGCGTCATGGGTATTTCCGGGCCCCGGATGACAGGCTTGCGCAATCGATGATACCGCCGCGTTCGATGCGC
>JADZCB010000004.1 GCA_020851775.1 Gammaproteobacteria bacterium | reverse complement strand
TCGACATGGTCGCGTGCAAGATCGACGTGCTGATCAGCGCCCCGCAGAAGGGCTGGAGCAGTTCGCCCTGCGCCGGCCTCGTGATGCTCGGCGACCGCGCGCGCGAGCGTATCGACGCGACGACCTCGACCAGCTTTTCCTGCGATCTGAAGAAGTGGCTCCAGATCATGGAGGCGTACGAGGGTGGCGCGCATGCCTACCATGCAACGATGCCGACCGACGGTCTGCGGCGTCTTGCCGAGATGATGGCGGAGGCCGAAGCCGTCGGCTTCGAGCGCCTGCGCGACGCACAGGCCACGCTGGGCGGACGCATCCGCGCGCTGCTCGTCGCGAAGGGGTTTGCGAGTGTGGCCGCAGCGGGTTTTCAGGCGCCCTGCGTCGTCGTCAGCTACACCGACGACGCCGAGATCCACAGCGGCAGGAAGTTCCTGATCGAGGGCCTGCAGATCGCGGCGGGCGTTCCGCTGCAATGTGATGAACCTGCCGACTTCAAGACCTTCCGCCTCGGTCTTTTCGGTCTCGACAAGCTGCGCAACGTCGAACGGACCGTCGCGAGCTTCGAACAGGCGCTCAATCGCATCGCCTGATCCGCCGGCCGGACCGCACCTTCATCGCCCGGGTGCGGCCGGCCTTTTCTCGACCTCGAACACCAGCCCCGCGAGTTTGCGCACGACGAGGCGCTGCAGCGCGCGCGGCAGCAACCCGAGCAGCAGAGCGTGTCCCTCGAGACGACGCGCGAGCCACTCGTCCTCGCGCCATTGCGGCGGTCCGAAATGGCGTGCGAACAGCACATCGAGTTCGGCACGCGTGCGATAGTGCGTCCAGTCGTCCAGCCAGGTGCAGAAGCTTTCGCTCCACTGCCGGATGCTCCTGCTGTCGGTGAAGTAACCGAAGCCGAGCGCACGCATCGCCATCGCATAGCGCACGCGCGATCGGCTGCGCTTCGGGAACCAGTGCAGGAAGGGCACGCCGCAGTGAGCTTCGCGCCAGACGCTGCGATCGGGAAACAGGCACAGCAGGCGGCCGCCGGGCTTCAGCACGCGCGCGATCTCGGCCAGCACGGCACCGAGATCGGCGACGTGCTCGAACACCTGATTGCTGGTGACGAAATCGAAGCTCGCGTCATCGAACGGAATGCGCCCATGTTCGATGCCGAGGATGATCCCGCGCGTCCGAAAGTCGTCCCCGACCCGGCTCGAGTAGTCGCCATCTTCATGGAAGACGTCGCAGCCATAGGCCTCGACGCCACGCGTGCGCAGTAGCGCGACGATTCGGTCGGTGCCACAACCATAATCCAGTGTACGGGCAGCGCCATCGGGACGCTGTTCGAGCACCCATTGCGCGCAATATTCGTGATTGTCCATGGCAGGATGCGGGCTGCATCGGCGGCGGTCACTGCGCGCTCAACGGAACGCCGGCATCACGTACTCCGCGAAGTCCCGCAGCACCTTGCGCTCGCTGTCCATCGGCGGCCATAGATCGATCTCCCTGATGCCGCCGGCTTCGAGCCGTCTGACATGCTCGATCAACTCGTCCGGCTCACCGATCAGGCAGCTCGACCTGATGGCCTCGGGCTGCATGAAACGCCGTTCGCCGGGCTGCAGATAGACGAGATGACCGTCGTGAATCTGCCGGAAGCGTGCATTCTCCGGCAGACTCATCGCCTCGACGTGCGCGAGGTACTCGGGCCAGATCGCCTTGAAGTGATCCGGAATGATCGCGTCGTCGCGGCCAGTGTCCTTCCAGACTTCGTAGAAGAAATGCAGTTCGCAGGCGACCCAGCTTCCGGTCTCGTCGATGACGCGATCGTCGGTGAGCCGGTCGCCCGGCCGCAGCACGCAGGCGGTCGTGATGAACGCGGTATGAAAGTCGGCCGGCAGGACGCGGCCGGCCTGCTGCGCGCCGCGACGGATGTGTGCGAGCTTGGGTCCGACGACATCGGGTTCACCGCCGACGGTCATCCAACCGTCGCCGAACTGACCCGTCGCCTCCAGCGCCTTCGGGCCGTTGGCGGCGACGTAGATTGGAATGCGGTTGTCGAGGTCGATGAACCTGCGCTGGCGGTGCAGGAACTGGATCTCGCGCGTGTTGCCGCGGTAGGTGTAATCGACGGCCTCGCCGTCGAGCAGCGCACGCACCACGCGCAGGTATTCCCGGAATTCGCCGACGCGCATGGGGTCCTGGCCCATCACGCGCATCGCGGTGTGTCCGGTGCCGAGCCCGAGAAACACGCGGCCAGGCGCGAGCGCGTTGATGGTCGCGATCGAGTGCGCGGTGACGGGCGCGATGCGCGTGCCCGCGATCGACACGCCGGTGCCGATCTGGATGCGTTTCGTGTGTGTCGCGGCGAGTGCCATCGTCGCGTAGGCGTCGGACCAGATCATCTGTGAATCACCGATCCAGGCGCGGTCGTAACCGAGCTCTTCGGCGTAACGGACGATGTCCCAGTTGTTGATGTGCGTGCTGACGCCGATGCCGAATTGCATGCGCTGTGTCCTTTGCGTGGGCCTGCGAATCGTCATTACACGTCGCCTGCCGAGGCAGTTCAACCGCTGCGCTCGCAGAGACCCGCCCGGCGAATGGCGAACACCGGGATTACCGATGAGCAGAGAACCAAATAGCTGAGCATGAATGTCGATCACGGCGCGGGCGCCATCCCCGGGCGCCGGCGCCCAGCCTCGCCAGCGTCGATTGGCGCCGATTTGCACGCAGCGATCTGGAGAACGCGCAGAACGCTCAGTGGCCGCGCTACGTCTCCTCCTGTGTTCCGGCTGTTCTCTGTGGTAAAAAAACCTGTGCCTGCGCCGACACCGGCTTGCGGCATCAGCCTGACGGTCACGCCGGAACGACTTCATCCGCCGTGCACCGTCGAACGGGACGCCGGCGCTCGCGATCACCGTCGCCCGCAGGCGGACACTCATATCGAATGCGCGCGGGCTCGCTCCCGCGCCGCGGAGGTGCGTGCATGACTCAACCGATCTTCGGCCAGATGCCTGTCGTCGGGCCGGACGGTGTGACCCCCGCGTGGCTGACCGCCGCGCTCGCCCAGCGCGACATCGAAGCGCGCATCGCCGGCCTTCGCGTCGAAACCGTCGGGACCGGGCAGCTTGGCGAAACACGGCGCTACTTCATCGACTACGCAGGCACGGCGCCGCCTGGCGCACCGGCGTCGGTCGTCGGCAAGTTCAGTTCGCTGAACGAGACCGCGCGCGAGACCGGCCAACAGATGGGCTTCTACCGCGCCGAAGTGATGTTCTATCAGCAGCTCGCGCATCGTGCCGGGATCCGCACGCCGTTCGTCTACGTCGCCGAGATCGATCCGAAAACGAACGATTTCGTCCTGCTCTTCGAGGATCTCGCGCCGGCTCAGCAAGGCGATCAGATGCGCGGCTGCACGCTCGACGAGGCGCGCGCGGCGTTGTCGGAAGCGGCGAAGCTGCATGCGGCATTCTGGAACGACCGCAGCCTCATCGCCGCCGACTGGTGCTACGTCCCGACGGGTGCCCAGGGTTTCTACACGACGGAGCTGATCGAGCGAAGCTGGGATCATGTGCAGCAGCACTACGACGGCTGGCTGTCCGACGAAGTGAAGACCGTGTGCGCAAAGTACGTGCGCAACCATGCCTGGTGGAACCGGCCACGCGACTTTCCGAAATGCTTCTCGCACAACGACTTCAGGCCCGACAACATGCTCTTTGGCAAGCCGGGCGAACGCATTGCGGTCGTCGACTGGCAGACCAGCAACTTTCTCGGTACCGGCATGGACGTCGCGTATTTCCTCGGTGGCGCATTTCCCCGCGAAGTCCGCCGCCAGCACGAACAGGCGCTGCTGCGCGACTATCACGACCAGTTGCTGGCGCTCGGCGTCACCGACTATTCCTTCGAGCACCTGATGAACGACTATCGGCACTACAGTTTCGCCGCCATCGCCGTCGCGATCGCCGCGACGCTGATCGTCAAGCGCACCGAACGCGGCGATCACATGCTGATGCACATGACGGTCGGCGCCGCCGAACAGGCCTGGGACAACGGCGCCCTCGATCTGCTGCCGGAATGAAGGACGTGCGATGAAACTCGCGAAACCTCATCTCGACATCGGTCTGTTCACCGCCGATCTTCCACCGCACCTCGCGTTCTGGGGTGAAACGGTGGGGCTGCGCTTCGATCACGCCCTCGAACTCCGCCCCGGGTGGGTGCAGCACCGCCACGTCGTCCATGGGTCGGTGATCAAGGTCAATCACTACACCGATCCGCTGCCTGCACTGCCGCCGTCGGGCTACGCGATGCTGACGATCGTGCGTGATGGACCGGTGTGGGAAGGCCGCCATCCCGGCGGCGATTGCGTCCGCCTCGTGCCACCCGGCACCGAGGGTCTCGTCGGCCTCGGCATCACGGTCGAGACACCGGCGCCGGCGCGCATGATGGACTTCTACCTGGGCGCGATGGAATTCGAAGAAATCGCCCCCCACACGGCGCGCTGCGGCGACACGCTGCTGTTCGTCGAGAAGGGCCGCGGCGGCTCGCTGACACCGAGCTTCATCGCACCGAACTTCCGCTATCTCACGCTCCAGATCTTCGACGCCGACGAGGCCTGTGCCGACATCGTCGCGCGCGGCGGCCGCCTCGCCCAGGCGCCGGTCAGCTTCGGCAACGTCGCACGTTACGGGTTCGTCGCCGATCCGGACGGTAACTGGATCGAGATCTCGGCACGCACCTCGCTGACGGGCATCGCGCCGGCGCCGGATCGCTGAGCCACTGCGCGCCGTATCGGGGATTGGGATTGCCACCGAGAACACCGAGAAGAAGAAGTTTGAATGGGCCAGCGCCTCCGCGATTCGGTCACGACTCGTGACGCTGATACCGCGGAGGTTATAAACAATTTTCCCCGCTGTGTTCTCGGTGTTCTCGGCGGCAAAAAGAGATTTCAAACGCTGCCAAGTGTCGGATTCAACGCATGCGGCACGCCCGCCGCGTCGAGCAGGTCGAGGGTTTCGACGAGGGGCAGGCCGACGACGTTCGAATAGCTGCCGTCGATGCGATCGACGAGCGCACCGCCGAGTCCCTGGATGCCGTAGGCGCCTGCCTTGTCCGCCGGTTCGCCGCTGGCGACATAGGCGTCGATGCTGCGCGGGTTCAGGACGCGCACGCTGACGTGCGTCGTGACGACGATGTCCTCGATCGCGCCACTGCGATCGATCAGCGCGACCCCGGTCAGCACCTCGTGCACACGACCGGAAAGCCGGCGCAGCATCGAGCGTGCATCGTCCGTGTCGCGCGGCTTGCCGAGGATCGAACCGTCCAGCACGACCGTCGTATCGGCCGCGAGCACGGGCAGCGAGCGCGTCGTGAGCGAGGCGTGGCCCGCCTCCGCCTTCATTCGTGCGAGCCGCCGCACATACGCGCCGGGCGTTTCACGCGCCCACGGCGTCTCGTCGATATCGACGTCGATTACAGCGAACGCGATCCCGAGCGTGCGCAGCAGATCCGCGCGCCGGGGCGAACGCGAGGCGAGCAGCAGCGCTGCACTTCCGGCTTCGCTCATGGTTTCGTGCCTCCTTCAGCGGCGTCATTGCCACCGAACACAGAGAACACCGACGGGGAAATCGTTTGCAACCTCCGCGGTACTGGCGTCAGGAGTCGCGACTGAATCGCGGAGGCGCAAGGTATTCAAACTTTTTCTTCTCTGTGTTCTCTGTAGCAGCGCGCAGCGCAAATTCAACAGTTCCCCGGGCCGCCCACGACATCGAGATGGTCAAGGTTCACTCTCATCCCCCACGGTGTTCTCTGTGGCAGAGACGACGACCTGACCCGCTCAGGCGCGATGGTAAGGATGATTGTGCAGCAAAGACCACGCGCGGTAGATCTGTTCGACGACGACGACGCGGGCGAGTGCGTGGGGCAGCGTCAGTCGCGACAGCGACCACGTCGCATGGGCGGCCGTGCGCAGCGCCACGCCATGACCGTCGGCACCGCCGATGGCGAACACCACCTCCTGCGCGTCGTCGCGCCAGCGGCGCAGGTGTGCCGCGAGCTCGGCGGTGGACCAGGGATCGCCGCGTTCGTCGAGCGCGACGAGTCGCGCCGCGGCGGGGAGCGCACGCAGCAGCATCGCCGCCTCGGCCTCGCGCTGCTGCCCGGTGCCCACGGCGTGCTTCGGCGCGAATTCGCGGACGCGGAGATCGAGGCCCTGACCGATGCGCTTCAGATATTCGGCGCAGGCGCTCGCTGCCCAGGCCGGTGGCCGGCGCGTGACACAGAACACGTGAAGGCGCACGTGCGCGCGCGTTCAGTGCGCGGAAGGCGTGGTGCTCACCGCGGCGGCGGCGCGCGCGCGCTTCGGCGCTTCCCAGAGTTTCTCGAGCTGATAGAACTGCCGCGGCTCGGGCTGCATCACGTGCACGATGACGTCACCGAAGTCGATCAGAACCCACTCTGCGGTCTGTTCTCCTTCGACGCCCAGCGGTTTCAGATGCAGCGCGCGGGCCGCCTCGAGCACGCGATCGGCGAGACCCTTGACCTGGCGCGACGAGCGACCGGTCGCGATGACCATGTAGTCGGCGATCGAAGTCAGCTTGCGGACGTCGACGGACTTGATGTCCTCGGCCTTGCCGTCGTCCAGCGCCTGGGTGACGAGCGTGCAGATCTTGCGGGGGGTGAGGGCTGCCATGTGCCGCTATTGTCACCGCCGCCGCTGCAACAGACAACCTGGAGGCGGGCAGCGACGCGGCAGCCGGCCGGCCCGGCACGCGCCGTCAGCCGGCGCCATACAGCCGGGCGCGTGCGATGAACGCGGCGACCGCCGGCGACACGAGGCCGTCGATACAGCGGCCGGCTGCGACCCGCGCGCGGATGTCGGTCGAGGAAATCGGCAACAGCGGGATCGCACACGCGAGTACGTGGCCGGCCGGGCGACGGCGCAGCGCCGCCGGATCCGCCGTCCAGGCCGTTTCGGTCTCGGCATGGCGGACGAGGGTCACACCTGGCCGGCTGGCGATGACGAAGTGCGCGAGATCGAGCAGCTCACGCCAGCGATGCCACTGCGGCAGGGCGTTCCAGGCATCGACGCCGACGAGAAAGCACAGCGGGCGCACACCGAGTTCGTTGCGGACGGCCTCCAGCGTGTCGAAGGTATAGGACACGCCGCCGCGCGTGAGCTCGCGCCGATCGAGGCCAAGGCCGGCATCCACGCAGTCCGCGAGCGTCGCCTCGAGCATCGTCTCGCGCTGCGCGGCACTCGCTCGCGCGACGTCGCGCAGATGGGTCTGGGCCGACGGCAGCAGCCGGACTTCGGCGAGATCCAGCGTCTCGCGCAGCTCGATGGCCAGCCGCAGGTGCCCGAGATGGACGGGATCGAAGGTCCCGCCGAGCAGCCCCAGTGGTGCCGGTATCGAGCTCGTCACCGACGCACGTGACCGTCACCGACCACGATCCATTTCTGCGACGTCAGGCCCTCGAGCCCGACCGGGCCACGCGCGTGGAATTTGTCGGTACTGATCCCGATCTCGGCGCCAAGTCCGTATTCATAGCCGTCGGCGAACCGGGTCGACGCGTTGACCATCACCGAACTCGAATCGACCTCGACGAGGAAGCGTCGCGCATGCGTGAGGTTCTCGGTGACGATGGCGTCGGTGTGCTGCGAACCGAAACGCCGGATGTGTGCAATTGCCTCGTCGAGATCGCCGACGATCTTCACGGCGAGAATCGGCGCCAGGTATTCCGCATACCAGTCTTCGTCCCCGGCGGCGAGCACGTCGGGATCGATCGCGCGCGTCGCCATGCAGCCGCGCAATTCGACACCCGCCTCGCGATAGCGTGCGAACAGCGCTGGCAGCACGCACGGCGCAGCAGCGACATGCACGAGCAGCGTCTCCATCGTGTTGCATGTGCCATAGCGCTGGCACTTGGCGTTGAAGGCGACGGCGAGCGCCTTGTCGGGATCCGCCTCGGCGTCGATGTAGACATGGCAGACACCGTCGAGGTGCTTGATCACGGGCATGCGTGCTTCACGGCTGACGCGTTCGATGAGCCCCTTGCCACCGCGCGGCACGATCACGTCGATGTATTCCGGGTGCGTCAGCATCGCACCGACGGCCGCGCGATCGGCCGTCGCGATCACCTGCACGCCGGCCGTCGGCAAGCCCGTCGCGGCGAGTCCCGCATGCACACACGCCGCGATCGCCTGGTTGGAATGCAGTGCTTCGCTGCCACCGCGCAGGATCGTCGCATTGCCGGCTTTCAGACACAGCGCCGCGGCATCGGCGGTCACATTCGGCCGTGCTTCGTAGATGATCCCGACGACGCCGAGCGGCACCCGCATGCGGCCGACCTGGATGCCGGACGGCCGGTAGGCGAGATCACTGACGACGCCGATCGGATCGGCCAGCGCGGCGACCTCGCGCACGCCGGCCGCCATCGCCGCAACGCGCGCCGGATCGAGGGCGAGCCGGTCACGCATGGCGGTGTCGAGGCCGGCGGCGGCAGCGAGATCGCGCGCGTTGGCGGCGAGAATCTCGTCGCGCCGACGCTCGATTTCGTCGGCCACCGCCGCGAGCGCGTCGTTCTTCGCCCTCGTCGTCGCGCGCGCGAGCAGCACGGCCGCCGCGCGCGCCGCGCGCCCCAGCCCGGCCATGTACGCATCGATCGCCGGTTCCGTCATCGCCGTCATGTCGTGTCTCCCGAATACGTCGTCGCGCGCGCGTCAGCGCGCCCTGCGTTCCGACGCCAGTTCACCGAGCCACGGACCGCCCGCGAAGGCGACGTACAGCGACTCGAGTTCATCCCAGGGTTGGCCCAGCGCCGCCCCTTTCACCAGCATGTCGACGCGCAGGCTGTCGCGCAGCAACCTCGCGAGTGCCTCGGCGCAGAGGCGCCCGAGCGCGCGTCGCAGCAGTGGCTGGCGCGATTGCCACACGCGCTCCGCGGCGAATTGCGCGTCCGGGTTGGCGGCCTCGGCGAGCCGGGTCAGCAACCGCAGTTCGCGGTTGACGAGCCAGCTCAGCAAGACCGGCTCGCTGCCTTCGGCGCGCAGACCACGCAGCATGCGGATCGTGCGCGGCACGTCGCCGGCGAGCGCGGCATCGACGAGCTTGAAGGGATCGTAGCGCGAACTGTCGGCGACCGCCGCGAGCACCTGATCGGCGGCGACCGTCGGCGTGTCGACGAGCAGTACAAGCTTGTCGATTTCCTGCGCGGCGGCGAGCAGATTGCCTTCGGCGCGCAGCGCGAGGATCTCGAGTGCTTCCGGCGACAGTTGGCGGCCGCGCGCCGCGGCGCGTGCCGCCAGCCACTCGTGGAAGGCCTGTGCCTCGAACGGCCGGCAGGGGACGACTGCGCCGTGCGCATCGATCGCGCGGTACCACTCGCTCTGTTGTTCGTCTCGCCCGAGCGCATCGGCCGTCAGCAACCAAACGTCATCGCCCTGCCGCGACGCCAGTGCTTTCAGCGTCGCGGCGCCCTGCTTGTCCGGCTTCTTGCCGCCGAGGTGGATCTCGAGCAGCCGTTTCGTCGCGAACAGCGACAGGCTGCCGGCCTCGGCTTCGACGACGGCCCAGTCGATGCCGACGGCAGCATCGAACACGAGTCGTTCGTCGACGCCTGCGGCACGCGCCGCCGCCCGGATCGCGTCGACGCACTCGGTCCGCTGCAACGGCTCGTCGCCCCAGACGATAAAGAAACCCGGCGGCGCAGGACGCGCCAGCACGCCGGCCAGTCGCTCAGGTTTGACCAGCACCCGGCTTCACACTCTTGCGGTGCTTGTTGAAATCGATGGTTTCGAGCTTGAGGACCAGCGCACGCGCTGCGACCTTGGCCATTTCCTGGCGCAGTACCTGCTCGTTCTCGACCGTGCCGAGCAGCGATCCTTCGTCGAACACGAAGTCTTCCGTCCAGCGGAAGGCTTCCGGTGCGGAAATCAGACTGCCATCCGCGCCGCGCACGGACATCGTCAAGGTCAGCGTGACTTCGATCTCGCGCACCTTCCCGGTGTCCGGATCGACCGACAGCACACGCCGCTCGAAACCCTCGTCGGACCATTCGATGATGATGTTCGCCCGCGCACGATCCTGCGTGATCGACACACCGATGTAGCTGATCTCCGCCGCGAAATATGCGTAGAGCTGCCCGACGCTCGGTGCCTTCACCAGCACGGTCTTCACGTCGCCCAGCACGTTCTTGCGGGTGCCGCGCAGACGCCAGCCACCGCAGCCGCCGAGAGCCGCGCTAGCGGCGAACACCGCGAACCCGGCGAGCAGTCGGCGGCGCGTGTTCACTGCGCGACGATGTTGACGAGGCGGCCGCGCACGACGACCACCTTGCGCACGGTGAGGCCCGCGACGAATCGCGCAACGTTCGGTTCGGCCAGCGCGACCGCTTCGGCGGTCGCGTCATCGGCAGCGGCGGCCACGCGGATTTCAGCGCGCTTGCGCCCGTTGACCTGGACCACGAGTTCGATTTCGTCGCGCGCGAGTGCCGCTGCGTCGGCCACCGGCCAGCGCGCAGCGACCAGCGGTTCGGCATGACCCAGCGCCTCCCACATCACTTCCGTGCAGTGCGGGACGATCGGCGCGAGCAGCAGAATGCAGGTGTCGAGCCCTTCCTGCAGCACGGCGCGATCGGCTGCGCTCGTCTGCGCCGCCTTGGCCAGCGCGTTGACGAGTTCCATCACCGACGCAATCGCGGTGTTGAACTTGTAGCGACGGCTGACGTCGTCGGTGACCTTGGCGATTGTCTCGTGGATCTTGCGCCGGAGTGTCTGCTGCGCGGCATCGAGCGCGCCCGCGTCGAGCGGCGCGACGGGGCCACGCGTGACATGTTCGTGCGTCATGCGCCAGAGACTGCGCAGAAAACGGAAGGCTCCTTCGACCGCGGAATCGGACCATTCGAGCGACTGTTCGGGCGGCGCGGCGAACATCGTGTACAGGCGCACGGTATCGGCGCCATAGCGATCGATCAGCGTCTGCGGATCGATGCCGTTGTTCTTCGACTTCGACATCTTTTCGACCGCGCCGATCTCGACCGGCAGGCCGTCGCTCTTCGCGCGCGCCGCGTTCACACGGCCCTTGTCATCGGTGTCGACGTCGACCATGTCCGGATTGAACCACTGCTTCTTGCCGCCGTCGCCGACGCGGAAATACGTCTCCTTGCACACCATGCCCTGCGTCAGCAGGCGCGTGAACGGTTCGTCGGACTGCGCGAGACCCGCATCGCGCATCAGCTTGTGAAAGAAGCGCGCATAGAGCAGATGCAGTACCGCATGTTCGATACCGCCGATGTAGATGTCGACCGGCATCCAGTACAGCGCGCGCGCGTCGACCAT
>JADZCB010000003.1 GCA_020851775.1 Gammaproteobacteria bacterium | reverse complement strand
CGGCCGTGTTCGACGCAGAACGAAACTTCGACGTTCGCGTCGTCGACGATGATCGTGAAGGCGTGACCTTCGAGGCGTTCGAGGACGTCGAGCGGAAAGCGCCGACGCAGGCCGAGGTCGAGGACGCGCGCGAACGCGGCCGACAGCATCCAGCCCGGCAGGCGGCTCGTCAGCGCGCGTAACGGCCGCGGCAACTGCGGCGCCGGAGAACGCGGATCGATCATGACAGGTCCTCATGTATGCGCTGGAGCCCGGGCCGGCCATACCAGTAACCATCGACGTGTTCACCGACGGCCAGCGCCGCGAGGTGCGTACAGGCCGACGCCAGCGGCTCGGCGCCGTCGACAATGGCACGGAACAGGTGCACCACGTCCGCCGTGCCGCGCGCCTGCGGTGACAGCCGCAGCATGCGAATGCCGGCCGCGCGCGCCTCGTCGAGCATCGGCGCAAGATTCTGCACCCCTGCAGATTGCGTCTGCACGCCATTCAGCGTGAGAAAATGCCGCTGGTCCTGTGTATCGAGAGCCAAGCCGTCCGGATGTTCGATGCAGCGGAACTCACACTGATCCTTGCGCAGGTTGTAATAGCGCGCCGTGAAGCAGCGGGCCGACACGGCGAGCGGCAGGCGACCCCAGGCGAAGACCTCGGTCTCGAGCGCGGGATCCGATTCGGCGACGATCGCGGCGATGCCTTCGCGCGACAATTCCACCGGCGCGACCCAGCGCGTCGCGCCCATCTCCGCCAGCACCGCGAGCGTGCCGGCGTTGTAGACGTTCAGGAACGGTCCCGCGACGAACGGCCGCCCGGCGAGTCGACTCGCGGCCGCCATGTCGTTCGCTTCGACCCGGAACTGGCCGTTGTCGACGACCGCATGCATCGCACGCAGATCCGCGTCGCTCTCGAGCAGTTCCATCGTCGAGAACACGACTTCCTTGCCCGCGTCGGCGAGTGCGAGCCCGATGTCCATCCAGTCCGCGAAGCGCAGCTCGCGGCGGCGCGAACAGACTGTCTCGCCGAGATATACGGTGTCTACGGGCCAGCCAACGACGTCGGCGTAGAAATTGAGAACCTGGTCGCGTGGCCAGTAGTAGAGCAAAGGTCCGAGGGCGAGTTGCATGAGCGATCTCTGTCAGCGCCAGGGTCGGTGATAGGCACCGAGCGTGCACTGATGCCCCTCGGAGACCTGTTCGAGCGCCGTCTGCCATGCCGGTTTGACGCGGAAGCGTTCGCCGGCGCGCTCGCATTCGTCGATCGCCTCGCGCCATACGCGCGTCACGGTCTCGACATAGGCAGGACTGCGCTGCCGGCCCTCGATCTTGATCGCCGCGACGCCGATGGCGGCGAGCTGCGGCAAGAGGCCGAGCGTGTTGAGGCTCGTCGGCTCCTCGAACGGGTAATAGACATCGCCGTTGACGACGAAGCGCCCGCGACACAGCGTCGGATAGCCCGGGTTCTCCCGCGCGGTGAAGCGATCGATCAACACGCCGCCGAGGCGCGACTCGAGCACCTCCGGCTTCTGTTCCCAGCGAATCGATTTTGCAGGCGAGCAGCCGCCGTGCGTGTTCGGTGATTCACCGGTCGCATAGGATGAAAGCGCACAACGACCTTCGACCATGATCGACAGGCTGCCGAAGCCGAAGACCTCGATCTCGACCTGCGTCTTCGCGATTGTCTTCTCGGCCTGCTCCACGGCGAGGACGCGCGGCAGCACGGCGCGCTGGATGCCGAAGCGCTCGTGGTAAAAGTTGATCGCTTCGTGACTCGTCGCCGAGCCCTGTACGGACAGATGCCGTCGAAGCTGCGGGTGAGTCTTTGCCGCGTAGGCGAGCAGCCCCGCGTCGGCGACGATCACCGCGTCCGCACCGATTTCGGCGGCACGATCGACCGCCGCCTGCCAGCGACGCCATGTCCCGGGTTGCGGATAGGTGTTCAACGCCACGAGCACGCGGGCGCCGGCGCGGTGTGCGTAGGCGATCCCTTCGCGCAGCGCGCGGTCGTCGAAGTTGAGCCCCGCGAAATTGCGGGCATTGGTTTCGTCCTTGAACCCGAGATAGACATCGTCCGCGCCCTGATCGATGGCGACCTTGAGCGCGGGCAGCGTGCCGGCGGGACAGACGAGTTTCATACGGGAGCGCGTCGCAGCGCGCGGTGGCGTTTCCGAGGCCACGGTCACCTCGTCTTGCGGAATGTCGCGGAAAGCGCACAGCGTAGTCGCGCCCACCGTCACTTCCTTGAGACAGGACAAGGAAGTTCGTAAAAAGCCCCGGCCGGGTGCGCCGTCGGGTGTCGCACGTCCATCCCTGTGCCGGGAAAGCACGCTCATCGTCGGTGCTTGCACGCACCTTCACGCCGCCGGATCATCACCGGCCCGGCATTCTTGCCCGGCGCGCGACGCCAACCGGTGCCAGCACCGGCTGGCATCGTCTATTCTCGCGCCGCCTGCTCGCGGACATGGTGTCGCGCCGAGCGCAGTGTGCGCCGCTCAACCGATGGAGACCCCGATATGAACTCGCCCGCCTCTGACAATCACGGCCCCAAGGCCAGCGCCGAAGCAAGCTTCGACTGGCAGGATCCTCTGCTGCTGAGCGCCCAGTTGAGCGACGACGAGCGGCTGGTGAGCGAGTCGGCGCGCACGTTCTGCCAGGAACGTCTGCAGACCGTCGTGCGCGACATGCACCGCCACGAAAGCTTCGATCCCGCGTTGATGAGGGAGTTCGGCGAACTCGGCTTCCTCGGCTGCACCATCCCCGAACAGTACGGCGGCGCCGGCCTGAATTACGTCTGCTACGGTCTCATCGCCCGTGAGGTCGAGCGTGTCGATTCCGGCTTCCGCTCCGCGATGAGCGTGCAATCCAGCCTCGTCATGCATCCGATCTACGCCTACGGCACCGAGGAGCAGCGCATGAAGTACCTGCCGAAGCTCGCCACCGGCGAGTGGATCGGCTGCTTCGGCCTGACCGAGCCCGATCACGGCTCGGATCCCGGCGGCATGAAGACCCGCGCGAGGACCGTGCCCGGCGGCTACGAGGTCAGCGGGGCCAAGATGTGGATCACGAACTCGCCGCTCGCCCAGGTGTTCGTCGTGTGGGCGAAGACCGACGACGGTGTCATCCGCGGCTTCGT
>JADZCB010000002.1 GCA_020851775.1 Gammaproteobacteria bacterium | reverse complement strand
GTCTGCGTGCGGGTGCCGGTCGCCGACGGTGGCGAAGGGACCGTCGCCGCCGTCGTCGCCGCGACCGGCGGGCGTGCAATCCGGTACCGCGTTCACGGCCCGCTGGGGCAGACGGTGACGGCTACCTTCGGTCTTCTCGCGGAGGCCACCGCGGTCGTCGAAATGGCCGCGGCGTCGGGTCTTGCGCTGGTGCCGCCGACCCGCCGCAAGCCGTTGCGGACGACGAGTTACGGGACCGGGGAACTGATCCGCGCGGCGCTGGCGTACGGCGCGCGCCGGATCGTGGTCGGGATCGGCGGCTCGGCCACCAGCGACGGCGGTGCAGGCATGGCGCAAGCGCTGGGCGCGGTGTTCCGCGACCGGCGGGGACGGGTGCTCACACGTCCGCTGGCGGGCGGGGATCTGGCGGCGATCGCTGCCGTGGATCTCGACGGTCTGCGCGCGACGCTCGGCGAGGTCGAGATCCTCGCCGCCTGCGATGTCCGCAACCCGCTGTGCGGTCCGCGAGGTGCCGCGGCGGTGTTCGGCCCGCAGAAGGGCGCGACGCCGGCGCAGGTGAAGATCCTCGAGACGAATCTGGCGCACTTCGGGCAGTTGCTCGAGCGGAGCGCCGGGCGACGCGTCGTGCGGCGGCCGGGTGCCGGCGCGGCGGGTGGCCTCGGTGCCGCGCTGATGGGTTTCTGCGGTGCGCGCCTGGTGCCCGGTGCCGATCTCGTCCTCGATCTCGTCGGCTTCGATCGCCATCTCGACGACGCCGATCTCGTGATCACGGGCGAAGGTCGGATCGACGGCCAGACGGCGTACGGCAAAGTCCCTGCCGGCGTCGCCCGTCGCGCCGGTGTCCGCGGCATTCCCGTGGTCGGTCTCGGCGCTGCGCTCGCCCCCGAGGCGCGCGGGCTCTATCGCCAGGGCTTCGATGCGCTTGAAGCGGCGGTGGTCCGCCCACAGTCGCTTGCCGATGCTCTGGTTGACGCGCGCGTCAATCTCGAGCATGCCGGCGAGCGGATCGCGCGCTGGCTGCTGCTGGGGCAACGCCTCGCCAAGATTCGTTAAGTCACGTTGACGTCAACGTAAAATCAAATTCGACCGCTCCTGACCTTCGCGTAATTCATCACGCGTGAGCTGAAAATGCCCCGATCGCGATGCCCGGCGCTGGCGCACGATATCCAAAATCCTCCCGTACGGGATCGAAACTGCGCTAACCTCCCGTTCCTCCAAAACATGCCAGTACGGGCTCTTCGACCAGCGAATGACCAGGGTGATGATGCAAGCACGGGAAGACGGTGTGCCCGGTGTCCTCGAGGCGCTCGGCCGCACGGTACGTCGTTCGCGCCGGGCGTCCGGGCTGACACAGGCCGAGCTCGCCGGCCTCTGCGGGGTCGGTGTGCGTTTCGTGTCGGAACTCGAATCCGGCAAGCCGACGATCGAAATCGGACGCGCCCTGCATGTCCTGCATCACCTGGGGCTTGACCTCGCCGTCATTGACAGAGGCCGGCCCCGCGTCGAGCCACCGTGACGTTGCGCGAGATCCCCGTTCCGCTAGAGGTCACGCGTCAGGACCGCCGTCTCGGTCGACTGATCGGCGTGAACCCCGACTGCTGGCAGTTCCGCGCGGGCGGCGAACGCGACGTGGAGCTGCCCGCGTGGTCAGCGCTCGCCCGCGCGAACGGTCCCGAGGTGAACCACCGTGCATGGTTCAGACACCTGCTGCCGGATGTCCCGACCTGCACCCAACTGGCTCGTCGCCTCGGCCTCTCGCCCGGTCACGACTTCGCTTTGCTCGCGCGCATGGGGCGCGACTGCCGGGGTGGTCTGGCGCTGACTCCGGCCGGCTCGCCGCCACGTGTCGCGCCCGCCCGGCGGATACTCGACGCCGGGACGTTAGTCTCGTTCGCGCGTGCACTGCCGCCGGCCGACTTCGCTGGGGCGGCAGCCGAGCTCGATCTGCTGCTGCCGGGTGACGCCGGGCAGTTCCGCTGTGACCTCGTCGACGGCCAGGTGGTGCTCGCCGGCGACAATCCCTGGCTCGCCCGCGTCGGCCGTCCCGGGCTCGTCGAGGCGGTCGAGAACGAGGCGCTGATCCGTCACATCGTCACTGCGCTCGGTCTCGCCAGTGCGGGCTTTCGTCTGCTGTTCACGCCGACCCCGCTGCTCGCGATCCAGCGTCTCGACCGCGACGACGACGGGGCGCCGTGCCACCTGGAGGACTTCGGGCAACTCGCCGGCCGTCATCCCGAGCAGGCGTTCGAACGGGAAGGCGGGCTTTCGGCGCACGAATGCGCGGCGCTGGTCAGGCGTTTCAGCGCCGCGCCCGCGCTCGATCTGCGCGTCCTGCTCGGCTGGCTGGTGTTGTCGGTCCTCGCCGGCCTCGGCCATGCGCACGGGCGCTCGCTCGCATTGCGCGAAACGGCGCGCGGTCCGCGCCTGGTGATCGGGGACGGCTGTCTGGCGACCCACATCCATGCCGCACAGAGCGAACGGCTCGCGATGCACGTCGGTCGCGAAGATCGGCCCGACTGGATACGACCTGCCCGTTGGCACGAACTCGCCGAAGAACTCGGTGTCGGCTCGCGCTATCTCCTGGCAGTCGTGCGTGACGTCGCGACGCGCCTGCCGGCACTCGCGGCCGCGGCAGTGCACGAACTCGCGCTCGACACCCGTGCGCCGCAGACGGTGTCGCGGATGCTCAAGCTGATGGAGAATCGTGCACGTCAGACGTTGATCGCGCTGGCTGCGGAAGCGGCGTGACTGCGCACGAGGAGGGCGGACCGATGAACAACCGTGACACGTTGATCGATCTGATGGTGCTGCACCGGCTCGAGCGTCGCGAACTCGCCGAACTGCTGCGCGTCGAGCGTGACATGGTCGATCGCTGGCTGCTGCCGCGTGACGCCGGTCGCTGGTGCGAGGTGCCGGACATGGCGATCGAACTGCTCGGCTACAAGCTGCGCGAGCGCCGGGACGCTGCGCCGGGCGGGTAAACTCCGGGCGGATCCACCGGAATCCGCGAACGGGCGGCCGGCCGCGGCGATCACGGATGAGTGGTCAGTCGCCGGGCCACACCCTGAAGAGCCGCAACACGAACGGCGCCCAGGCGGCGAGCAACGCGAGCAGCAAGAAGAACTCGATGCGCGCTGCGCGGTGCATCCCGGCGCGGCGATCGGGCGGACTGTCGATCGCCAGAATGCGCGCCATCGTGATGTCGAGCATCAGCAGGAACACGAAAATCACCATCAGCGCGGGCGCGACGACGCTCGTCATCAGGCGCGCGTCGTGCAGATGGACTTCGTCACCGGCGAACGGGGCGAGGACGATCAGGCCGAGGGTGCAGATCAGCAGCACGCTGCGCAGCGCGCCGAGATCCTTCAACAGTCGGGCCGGAAACATGGCCCGGCATTATCCATGAATCGTCCCGGACCCGGCACGGGTTTTCCCGATGTCATGGCACGGCAAGGAACGCCTCGACTTTCGGCGCATGGTGCGGTGAGCGCGCGGTGCCGTTCGCCGTGGCGCCCGCGGCCGGGCGCAGCATCGTCACGATGCCCGCGTGGCGACCGCTGCCGGTCGCGAGCCCGCGCCGTGCACAAGAGAGGGATCGGGTCGGCCGGGCAGTGCGGCGGACACGAGCGCCTTCAGGCTCGGGATGCGTTCGAGGCGGGGACGCAGCGTCGCCCATTCCGCGGCGCGGTGACGGGCGGCGGCGACGGCGTCGCGCTGCAGACGCGCTTCGAGT
>JADZCB010000001.1 GCA_020851775.1 Gammaproteobacteria bacterium | reverse complement strand
GAAACCGGCTTCACCTACGGTGGAGACGGTCAGGCGAAATACGCCGGTGGCAAGCTCGCGACGGGTGCCAAGGACCCGGCCGTATGCGGCACCTTCGGTGGTTCCAGTTGCTCGATGCCGCATCTCCAGAAGAAATAAGCGGTCGCGACGATCGCCGTTCCAGCCCGGCAGACATGACAGGGGGGTTTCCGGTCAAGGGTGCTGGGCTGGGCCTCCGACGGGCCCATCTGGGCCCGTTGCTCGCCGGGATTCCGGCTGCGATCGACTTCGTCGAAGTGGCGCCCGAGAACTGGCTCGGCGCCGGCGGCCGGCTCGGCCGAGCATTCGAGCGCATCGTCGAACGTGTCCCACTCGTCTGTCACGGGTTGCTGCTGAATCTCGGTGGTCCGGATCCGATCGACATCGGATTCCTCGCCCGCCTCAAACCGTTTCTCGATCGTCACGCCGTGCGCTGCTACGGCGATCACATGACGTTCTGTGCCGACGCCGGCCAGCTCTATGAACTGCTGCCAATGCCGTTCACCGCCGAAGCGGTGATGCACATGGCGAGCCGGATCAGGCTGGTACAGGATGTGCTGGAACGGCGGATCGCAGTGGAAAATGCCTCTTATTACGTCGCGCTGGCGCAGGACTTGAGCGAACTCGAATTCATCACCGGTGTCCTGCGTGAAGCCGACTGCGATCTGCTGCTCGACGTCAACAATGTCTACGTCAACAGCCGCAATCACGGCTTCGATCCCCTCGAATTCCTGCGCGCGCTGCCCGGCGAGCGTATCGCCTACGGTCACGTCGCGGGCCATCTGCGCACCGCCGAAGGCCTCGTCATCGACACCCACGGCGCGGCGGTGATCGACCCCGTGTGGCATCTTCTCGATGCCGCCTACGCGCATTTCGGGGTGTTCCCGACACTGATCGAGCGCGACGAGAACATCCCGCCGCTGGCCGAGGTGCTCCAGGAAATCGAGCTGATCCGCACGCTGCAGCAGCGCCACACCGACGTGCCCGCGGCACGCACGCGCCGCGCCGCCTGAACATGGCAGGCACGGCCGGCAGCGAATCCGGCCTCGTCGGTGTCGAACCGGCGTTCATGCGGTTGCAGCATGCGTTCACGCGGTATCTGCGCGACCCGGCGTGCGTGGCGCCGCCCGCCGGATTGCCGGCCGACCGGCTCGCGGTCTATGGCAACGCGGTCTACGCCAATGTCGAGCGTTTCATGCGCGACAACTTTCCGCGCGTGTGCGAGTTGTACGCCGACGAAGACTGGCAGGCGCTGATGCGCGACTACCTCGCCCGTCATCGCTCGGACACGCCGCTGTTTGCCGAACTGCTCGCGGAATTCCTTGCCTACCTCGAGGACGAACGCGACGTCGCGACCGATCCGCCGTATCTGCGTGAGCTCGCACACTTCGACTGGCTCGAGAACGCGATCGCCATCGACGAGACTGCGCTCGACGCGATCGCGTGCCGCGCCGACGGCGACCTGCTGGACGATCGGCTCGTCGTCAACCCCGTTCACCGGCTCGTGCGCTATCGCTGGCCGGTGCACGCGCTCGGGCCCGGCGTGCGGCCGGCGGCACCGCCGCCGCGGGCGACCGTGCTGCTCGCGTTCCGCGACCGGGCCGACGCTTTCGGAGTGCTCGATCTGAACGACGTCGCCGCGTTGCTGTTCGAGCGCATTCGCGGGCCGGAAGTCCGGCCAGCCCGTGCGGTGCTTACCGAGCTGGCGGCGGAACTCGCGCACCCCGACCTGGCGGTCGTCGTACACGGTGGACAGCAACTGCTGGAGCGCTGGCAGGCGCGTGACGTCATCCTCGGCTTCGTACCGGACGGGTGACGCACGCTGATCCGCGCCGGGCGCTGTGGCATGATCGCGCCGCGCCGCCAGCCCCGACTGACGCGGCGCGCATCCGAGGGGAATCCCAGGCAGTGATGGTCCAAGTCCAGTCATCCGACAACGAACGGCCCCCTTTCACGGTCGGCGGGCACCTGTCGCCGCGCATCGGTCTCCTGCGTCGGCCCCTGACCTGGGCGGTCGATCGCGCACTCGGCCTCGCGGAACTCAGCCGCCGTTATCGCCATCTGCCGCCGACCCGGGACGTGCACGAATTCGTCCGCGCCGCCCTGCGTGAGCTCGGCGTGCGGACCACGTTCGACACGGCGGACATCGCCCGCATCCCGGCTACCGGGCCCTGCATCGTCGTCGCCAATCATCCGCACGGGGGGGTCGACGGCCTCGCGCTGATGGATCTGCTGTTGCGCGTACGCCCGGATGTGCGGTTCGTCGCCAATCATTTTCTCGCCGGCTTCCGCGAGTTGCGCTCGCTGTTGCTGCAGGTCGATCCGTTCGGCGGCGGGCGCGCCGCACGTTTCAATATCGGCGCCGTGCGTGCCGCGCGCCGCTGGCTCGACGAAGGCGGCATGATCGTCATGTTTCCGGGGGGCGAGGTCTCCAGCCTGAATCTGCAGACGCGGCGCGTCACCGATCCCGAATGGACGGGCGGCGTCGCCCGTCTCGCCCGACAGTCCGGCGCACCGGTGCTGCCGGTGTTCATCGACGGTCACAACAGCGCGCTGTTTCAGCTCGGCGGCCTGCTTCATCCGCGGTTGCGCACGATGCTGCTCGTGCGCGAGATGCTGAAGTTCCGTGCCCATACGCTGGGCCTGCGCATCGGGCGCAACATCGCGGCCAACGTGCTGAAGGAAATCGACGACGACGATGTCGCCGCCCAGTATCTGCAGTACCGCACGTATCTGCTCCGAATCACCCACCAGGATAAGCGCCGGACGGTGAATCCTCCGGTGCCGGCGACCCTCGAACCGCTCGCGCCGCCGATCGCGACGGCAAAACTCGCCGCCGACGTCGCGGCGTTGCCAGGCGAGCGCCTGCTGAGTTCGCACGCTGCACTCGAGGTCTGGTATTTCGCAGGCACCGAAGCGCCGTCACTGCTCGCCGAAATCGGCCGCCTGCGCGAAATGTCGTTCCGCGGTATCGGCGAAGGCACGGGGCGGCCGAGCGATCTCGACGAATACGACGATTACTACCACCACCTGTTCCTGTGGGATCGCGAATCCCAAAAGGTGCTCGGCGGTTACCGCCTGGGGCCGACGACCGAAATCGTGGGCCTCCACGGCCCGCGCGGGCTTTACACCCATTCTCTGTTCAGGCTCTCCGATCGCCTCATCGAGAAGCTCCGGGACGGCGTCGAATTGGGACGCTCGTTCATCCGGCCCGAGCAGCAACGGAGCTACACCTCGCTGCTGATGTTGTGGAAGGGGATCGGCGCCTACGTCGTACGCAACCCGCGCTTTCGATATCTCTATGGTCCGGTCAGCATCAGCAATGACTACCATCCGTTGTCGAAACAGATCCTCGTCGCGATGCTCCAGCGACACAAGTTCGATGCCGAATATGCGAGCGACGTACGGCCGCGCCGGCCGTTTCGCCTGCGCGAGAACGATTTGCCGCTCGCTGCGATCGACGACACCGATTCGCGGGTGCTGGCCGATCTGCTCGGCACGATCGAAGAAGACGAGAAGGGCGTGCCGGTGCTGCTGCGTCAGTATCTGAAGCTGGGCGGCCGCATTCTCGGCTTCAACGTCGATCCGGCGTTCAGCAACGTGATCGACGGCATGCTGGTCGTCGACCTGCTGAAGTCGGATCGTTCGCTCCTCGTCAAGTATTTCACCGAAGAGGGTGTCGACATCATCTACGCTCACCACGGGCGCGGTCTGCGCACCAGCAGCGCCGCCTGATCCCGCCCGCGGCCGGTCCCACGCCGGTCCCTTGCTGCACCTGCTTTCACGCCCCAGGGGCGTCGTGTAGAGTCCGGGCCGATTGCCCAGCACGACGGCCCTCGCCATGACACAGAAGATCCGCAAGCTCCTCATTGCCAACCGGGGTGAAATCGCCATCCGAGTGATGCGCGCGGCGGCGGAACTCGATATCGAAAGCGTCGCGATCTACTCGCAGGAGGACCGTTTCGCGCTGCATCGCTTCAAGGTCGACGAAGCGTATCTCGTCGGCAAGGGCAAGACGCCGGTCGCCGCCTATCTCGATGCCGACGACATCATTCGCGTCGCGCGGGAGGCGGGTGTCGATGCGATTCATCCCGGGTACGGTTTCCTGTCCGAACGTCCGGAATTTGCCGAGGCCTGTGCGGCGGCCGGGATTATCTTCGTCGGGCCGTCGCCGGCGGTGATGCGTACGCTCGGCAACAAGGTGGCGGCGCGCCATCTGGCCGGGCAGTGCGGCGTAGCGGTGATGCCGGCGACAGGCGCGCTGCCCGACGACCCGGCGGCGATCGAGCAGCTCGCGGCGGCGATCGGTTATCCGATGATGCTGAAGGCGTCCTGGGGCGGCGGCGGTCGCGGCATGCGCGTCGTCGAGGATGCCGACAGCCTGCATGAACTCGTCGCGCTGGGACGGCGCGAGGCCGAGCAGGCCTTCGGTAATGGCGAGGTCTATCTCGAAAAACTGATCCGCCGTGCCCGCCATGTCGAGGTACAGATCATCGGCGATCACCACGGCAACATCGTGCACCTCTTCGATCGCGACTGTACCGTACAGCGCCGCAACCAGAAGGTCGTCGAACGTGCACCGTCACTGTTTCTCGACGACGCGGCGCGCGAGCGCGTCTGCGCCGCCGCCGTACGCCTGTGCCAGGCCGCCGGCTACTACAACGCAGGGACCGTCGAATTTCTGCAGAACGCGGACACCGGTGAGGTCTATTTCATCGAAGTGAATCCGCGCGTGCAGGTCGAGCACACGGTGACCGAAGAGCTGACGGGCATCGACATCGTCAAGGCCCAGATCCGCATCGCCCAGGGCGGGCGGATCGGCGAGGAGAGCAGCGGTGTGCCGCCGCAGGCGGAAATCGCGCGTAACGGCTACAGCATGCAATGCCGGATCACGACCGAGGATCCGGAGAACAGTTTCATCCCGGACTACGGCACGATCACCGCTTATCGCAGCCCTGCCGGTTTCGGCATCCGGCTCGACGCCGGGACGGCCTATGCCGGCGCGCAGATCACGCGCTATTACGATTCGCTGCTCGTGAAGGTCACTGCCTGGGGCTCGACGCCAGCGGAGACGACGGCGCGAATGCTGCGCGCGTTGCGCGAATTCCGCGTGCGTGGCGTCGTCACGAACCTGCGCTTCCTCGAGTCGCTACTCGAACATCCGGATTTCACCGACGCGCGCTACTGCACGACGTTCATCGATACGACGCCCGAACTCTTCGACTTCGAACATCGTTACGATTACGGCACCCCGCTGCTGCGTTACATCGGCGACGTCATCGTCAACGGCAATGACGCCGTGAAGGGCCGGCCGCGCCCGGCTTCACTCGCGATCCCGGAGCCGCCGGAAGCGGCACGCGGTACACCGCCGCCCGGGACGCGGCAAGTGCTGGAACGCCTGGGACCGAAGGGTTTCGCCGAATGGATGCGACAGGAGCAGCGCGCGCTCGTCACCGATACGACCTTCCGTGACGCGCACCAGTCGCTGCTCGCGACGCGCATGCGCAGCTATGACATGCTGACCGCCGCACCGGCGTATGCGCACATGCTGCCGGCGCTGTTCTCGGTCGAATGCTGGGGCGGCGCGACGTTCGACGTCGCGATGCGCTTCCTGAAGGAATGCCCCTGGCAGCGGCTGCGCGGTCTGCGCGAGCGCTTGCCGAACGTGCTGTTGCAGATGCTGCTGCGCGCGTCCAACGCCGTCGGCTATACGAATTATCCGGACAACGTCGTCGACTATTTCGTGCGCCAGGCAGCCGCGGAAGGTGTCGATGTCTTCCGCATCTTCGATTCGCTGAACTGGGTCGAGAACATGCGCGTGGCGATCGACTCGGTCGTCGCGACCGGGAAGCTGGCCGAAGCCGCAATCTGCTATACCGGCAATCTCAGCGATCCGTCGTGCACGAAATACGATCTGAAGTACTACGTCGGGCTCGCGAAGGAACTCGAGAAGGCCGGTGCGCACATCATCGGCATCAAGGACATGGCCGGCCTGTGCCGCCCTGCCGCGGCGCGCACACTGGTGAAGGCGCTGAAGGAGGAAGTCGGTCTGCCGATCCATTTCCACACCCACGACACGAGCGGTATCGCTGCGGCCAGCGTGCTCGCGGCAGTCGACGCCGGCGTCGACGCCTTCGATGCGGCGATGGACTCGATGAGCGGGCTCACGTCGCAGCCGAACCTGGGCTCGCTGGTCGAAGCGTTGCGCTTCGGGCCGCGTGACACGGGCCTCGATCCGAGCGCTGTGCGCGCGCTGTCGAGCTACTGGGAGCTCGTACGCGCCGGTTACTGTGCTTTCGAGAGCGATCTCCGTGCCGGCGCGTCGGAAGTCTATGTGCACGGCATGCCGGGCGGCCAGTTCACGAACCTCCGTGAACAGGCCTTGTCGCTCGGCATCTCGGCGGCCCGCTGGCCCGAAGTCGCGCAAGCCTATGCGGAAGTCAACGACATGTTCGGTGACATCGTGAAAGTCACGCCGAGTTCGAAGGTCGTCGGCGACCTGGCGCTGATGATGGTCACGAGCGGGCTGTCCCGCGCCGACGTCGAGGATCCCGAGACCGACATCGCGTTCCCGGAATCGGTCGTGTCGTTCTTCAACGGTGATCTCGGGCAGCCGTACGGTGGCTTCCCGCCAGCCCTGCAGAAAAAGGTTCTCGGCGATGGCGTGCCCCTCACGGTGCGCCCGGGCGCGGTGCTGCCGGCCGTCGATCTCGACGCGGAACGTCAGGCGGCCGAACGCAAGGTAGAGCGTGCGATTTCGGATGCCGAGTTCGCATCCTATCTGATGTACCCGAAGGTCTTCGTCGACTACGCGCAAACCCAGCGCGAGTTCGGCGACCTGACGCCGCTGCCGACGCCGACTTACTTCTATGGCCTGCCGGCCGGGCAGGAGATCAGCGTGACGATGTCCAGGGGCAAGGGCATCATCGTGCGCTACGTCGGCACCAGCGAGCTGCACGAGGACAATCACCGTACGGTGTTCTTTGAACTGAACGGACAGCCGCGCCCGATCAAGGTCGTGGATCACACGCACATGGAGCCGCGCGAGCCGCAGCCCAAGGCCGAACGTGACAATCCGCGTCACCTCGGTGCACCGATGCCGGGCGTCATCACACAGATCATGGTGAAAATCGGCGACCGGATCGGGCGCGGTGATACCGTGATGATGCTGGAGGCGATGAAGATGCAGACCGCGATTCGTGCCGAACTCGACGGCACCGTGCAGTCCCTGAACGTCAAGATCGGTCAGCAGGTCGATGCGAAGGACCTACTTGCGATCATCGAGTGAAAGGGGCGAAATCTAAACAGCAGAGCATAAATATCGGTCGCTGGGTGGGTGCTACCCCCGGCGCCGGCGCCGGATAGCCCCGCGTCGACGCGCTCAAGCACATCCCTGTATCGCTCGAGCGCGCACGTCCTGTGCGCGCACGGTCGGGGTGATGGCTGACCCGTAAAACGTCAGCGTGCGCGATCACCGACGAACGGATTGTCGCGGCGCTCGTCGCCGAAGGACGAGGTCGGGCCGTGACCAGGCACGAACACGACGTCGTCGCCGAGCGGCCACAGCCGTTCGCGGATCGACGCAACAAGCGTCGCATGATCGCCGCGCGGAAAATCGGTGCGGCCGATCGAGCCGTGGAACAGCACGTCGCCGACCAGCGCGATGCGGCCCACGCGGTCGAAGAACACGACATGGCCGGGCGTGTGGCCCGGACAATGCACGACCTCCAGCGTCAACTCGCCCACCGTCACCGTGTCGCCGTGTTCGAGCCAGCGATCCGGAACGAATGCTTCGGCCGCCGGGAAGCCGTACTTCGCACCCTGCTGCGGCAGCAGTTCGATCCAGAACTGATCTTCGCGCTGAGGTCCTTCGATCGGCACCCCGAGTTCGCGGGCGAGACGGGCCGTGGCCCCGGCGTGATCGATATGCGCATGGGTGACGAGAAGTTTCTCGATCGTGACCGCTTCGCGTGCCGCGATGGCCAGCACGCGCTCGGTGTCTCCACCCGGGTCGACGATCGCGCCGCGCCGGGTGTGCTCGCACCAGATCAGCGAGCAGTTCTGCTGGAAAGGGGTGACGGGGGTGACAATAACGCGCACGACAGGCCTCCTGATCAAGCCGTCAGTGTAAGCGAATCGGTTGCGCCACTGCCGCCGCGCCTGTGGCGCAGTGCTACACTCTCGTCCCGCCGCCACTGCCGGAGAGGCGCGGATCGCTTCAGCAGCCGGGCGGACGAGGCATGAACAAAGACGACAAGCACCACATCGTGCGGGCGGAAAAGGCGTTCGAGTTCCGTCATGCCATCACCTATCCATGGAATCCCGGCACGATCACTGCCGGCGCGAATCTCGATCAGATGGTCGGCCTCCGGCACACGCGTATCCGCGTCATGCGGCTGGCGCCCGGCAATGTCGCGTCGTTGTATCACTCGCATACGTGTGAAGAGGAATGGATCTACCTGTTGCAGGGACAGGCCGTGATCGAAATCGAAGAGGCCGAACACCTGCTCGGACCCGGCGACTTCGTCGGCTTTCCGGCACCGACGGCGCCGCACCAGTTGCGCAATCCGTTCCAGAAATCCGTGATCTGCCTGATGGGGGGCAGCCGTACCGACGTCGACATGGCGGATTTCCCGCGCGATGGCAAGCGATTGTTCCGCCAGGGCGACAAGCTCGAAATCTACGACAGCACCGATGCCGAGGAAGTCGCGCCGGCAAACATGGACGAAGAGCTGATCAGGCACATGCGCCGCTCGCTGAAACGCGAGTGACGCAGCGGAGGATTGGAGACATGACAATCGAAGAAGGCAAGATCGCGCCGGCCTTCGCGCTGACCGATGCGCAGGGCAGAAAGGTCTCGCTCGCGGATTTCAAGGGCAAGGATGTCGTCGTCTACTTCTATCCCAAGGACGACACGCCCGGCTGCACCAAGGAAGCCTGCGGTTTCCGCGACATCTCGCCGCTGCTGACGCGCAGAGACGTCGTCGTCATCGGCATCTCGCCGGACGATGCAGCCGCACATGCGCGGTTCATCGACAAGTATTCGCTGCCATTCGTGCTGCTGTCCGATCCCGAACGCAAGGTGATGGAAAGGTACGGCGCCTGGGGTGAGAAGTCGATGTACGGCAGGAAGACGATCGGCGTCATCCGTTCGACGGTGTGGATAGGCCCGGACGGCAAGGTGCGCAAGCATTGGGCGCGGGTCGCCAAGGCCGAAACACATCCTGCGGCGGTACTCGCTGCGATCTCGGGTTGAGCGACGCCTGCCGCCGGCTGTCAGGAACGCTCGGAACGTCGGCCGTTATACTTCGCGCGAATACCACGCAGCGAGCCGCCGTGCCAATCATCCTCAAGTACCTGCTCCAGTTGCGACTGCTGCTGATCTGCGCGCAGGCGCTGGGTCTCGCCTTCATCGGCGCCCGTTTCGATCTCGCGGTGCCGTGGGGCATCGTCGTCCCCGTGCTGGGTGCGATGGCAATCTATACCGCGTGGTCCTGGCTGCGGCTCGACGCGGGACGGGATACCGGGACCGCCGAATTCGCACGCCAGTGTGCGGCAGATCTGTCGGCGCTGACGGTGTTGATCTATTTCACCGGCGGTTCGGTCAATCCGTTCATCTCGCTGTTCCTCCTCCCGATCGTTTTCGCTGCCGCGGCGCTGCCGATGCGCGCATCCGTCGGGATCGCAATCGCCGCGGTTGCCTGCTACACGCTGTTGATGTTCTTCAGCGTGCCAATCGGTGGCGGGCACGATCACGGTGCGCATGGGCGTGCCGTCGAGCTGCACTTGTGGGGCATGTGGTATGGCTTCGTGCTGAGTGCCGGCTGTATCGCGTATTTCGTCGCGCGCATCGCCACCACCTTGCGTGATCACGATCGGGCCCTCGCCCGGGCGCGCGAACGGGCACTCGAAGCCGAGCGCATCGTCGCCCTCGGCACACTTGCCGCCGGCACCGCGCACGAACTGGGCACGCCGCTCGCGACGATGGCGATCCTCGCCAAGGATCTCGACACCGATCTCGCCGAGCAGCCGGTGCTGCGAGCCTCGGTGGTGACCCTGCGCGAGCAGATCGCGCGCTGCAAGGAAAGTCTCGCCCGCCTCGCCGCCGATGCGGGTGAACTGCCGGCCGACAGCGGACGCCCGTCGACCGCCGACGAATTCCTCGGCGGACTGCTCGCGGAATGGCGGCGTGAGCAGGGCGATCTCGACGTCACCATCGAAGTCGCCGGGCCACAGCCGGCGCCGCGCATCCTCGCCGATCGAACGCTGCAGCAGGCGCTGTTCAATGTCTTGAACAATGCGGCGGATGCCTCGTCGCGGCACGTCGAGGCGCGGGCCGCCTGGGACGAACGGACGATGTGGCTCGACGTACGCGACGATGGTCCGGGCATCGATCGGGCGGTGCGCGAACAGGTGGGGCGGCACATCGTCAGCACCAAAGGGGAGCGCGGACTCGGGATCGGCCTTTACCTCGCGCACGGTGTCCTGTCGCGTCTCGGCGGCCGCGTCGAATTCGGCACGCCGCCCGGCGGCGGCACCGTGGTGCATGTCGAGATTCCGCTCGCGGCGTTGCGCATGTCGGGGACTCCTGCATGAATCCGTCGCGCATCCTGCTCGTCGACGATGACGCGGTGCTCCTGCGCGTGATGGCACAGGCCTTTGCCCGGCGGGGGTACGAAGCCGCGTGTGCCGATTCCGTCGCCGGCGCCTTGCAGACATGTGCCGAGATAGAGCCCGCGTACGCGGTCGTCGATCTGCGCATGCCGGACGGCAACGGGCTGTATCTGATCCCGCGCCTGCTGCAGATCCATCCTGCGTTGTGCATCGTCGTGCTGACCGGTTTCGCCAGCATTGCGACGGCGGTCGAAGCGGTGAAGCTCGGCGCCCATCAGTACCTGACCAAACCCGCCGACGTTGACGACATCATCCATGCCTTCAGCTATGCACCGGGGGCGACACAACTCGTGCCCGACGCGCCACCGACGCCGCTCGGGCGACTCGAATGGGAATACATTCAGAAGGTATTGACGGAGTGCGACGGCAATGTGTCGGCCGCCGCAAAACGGCTGGGACTGCATCGTCGGACGCTGCAGCGCAAGCTCCAGAAGCGTCCGTCGGGTCTCGCCTGAAACAGCCTGCCGCCGAATACCGACGATCTCGGGCACCCGACGTTCGGTCTTGCCGACGGCCCGGCGGCGACTGCGTCCGACCTCGAAAAGCCGCTGCCACCGAGCGCCGCGCGCGTGTCGTTGCAGCGGATCAAAAAGTCGTTGCCCAGCCTGAGAATTTTCTTGCATTCAGGACCGAAAAGAGTATCTTGCGCGCTCCGCAACAGCCCGGAGGCTTTGTGAGTTGTTCCGCTGAGAACACATTGATTTTGTCGAGGAGGGTTCTCCGAAGCTAGTGTCATCGCATGAAAGAGCGGTGCCTTGCGGAGGCGCCCTGCTCGCGGTTGCTGTTGGTTGTCCTTAACACCGATTTGACTGCGAGGATTTCTGCAGATGCATGAAGAAGCTCCGATTTGGGGTCAGCACCTCATCCTGGACCTGGCGGGTTGCCCGCGTAATCTCCTGACCAATGCCGAGCACATCCGTGCGTGGGTCGTGGAGCTCATCGACGCCATCAAGATGAAGGCGTACGGCGAGCCGATCCTCGAACACTTCGCGACGCATTCCTTCGATGCCGCAGGTTTCACCCTCCTGCAGCTCATCGAAACATCGAACATCTGCGCCCACTTCGCCGAGAACAAGGGTCAGGTGTACATCGACATCTTCTCCTGCAAACGCTTCGACAACGACGTCGCGATCAGCGTCTGTCGCAAGTACTTTGCGCCCGAGACCGTCGAAACCCAGTGCATCGAACGTGGGCGTTTCGCGCCGGCACTTGCGCGGGCGGTGTGACGACGGTGGAGCTGCGGGTACAAGAGATCCTTTACGGGAACGAGATATTCCAGGGCTTCACGGCTGACGCGCTGCTGTTCACGGGTCAGACGCCGTACCAGAAGGTCGACATCTACGCCACCAGGCGATGGGGCAAGGTGCTCGTGCTCGACGGTATCGTGCAGACGACCGAAGCCGACGAATTCGTCTACCACGAGATGCTGACGCACGTGCCGATGTTCGGCTGCGCGCGTCCGCGGCGTGTGATGATCGTCGGCGGCGGTGACGGCGGCATTCTGCGCGAGGTGCTCAAGCACGACATCGAACACGTCGACATGGTCGAGATCGATCGTACTGTCGTCGAATACTGCGTCGAGCACATGCCGACGCTGAACGATGCCGGGCGCATCTATCAGGATCCGCGGGCGTCACTCGTGATCGAGGACGCCTTCGAGTTCATCAAGCGCGAGCAGCATCGTTACGACGTCATTCTCGTCGACTCGACGGATCCGGTCGGCGCGGCCGAAGTGCTGTTCTCACATACCTTCTACCAGCTCTGCCGGGGTGCCTTGAATCCCGGCGGCGTGCTGGCGTTGCAGGGCGGTGTGCCGTTTCTGCAGCCGGAGGAAGCGAAGGGCAGCATGAAGCTGTTGCGTGGCCTCGGGCTCCAGGCCCGTTGCTACGGCATCGTGGTCCCGACCTACTACGGTGGCTACATGGCGCTGGGTTATGCCAGCGACGATGCGGCAACGATGACGCCGCAACTGGAGACGATACGGGCCCGGTTCGACCGGGCGGGTTTCGCCACTCGGCATTACACACCGGAGCTGCATGTTGCGAGCTTCGTGCTTCCACGTTGGATGATGGAAAACACAGGGGGCTTGGCATGACTGAACCGCTTGACCATTTCAAGTTCGGCGACGACGGTGAGCGCTATGCCGGCGATCATCTGCTGATCGAGTTCTGGGGTGCGGATCATCTGGCGGAACCCGAGTACATCTGCCGTGCCCTCGAGGACGGCGCGCGTGCGGCCGGGGCTACCATCCTGCATTCCCACTATCATCATTTCGGTGATGGTGCGGGCGTCAGTGG
This sequence comes from Gammaproteobacteria bacterium, assembly GCA_020851775.1. Taxonomy (GTDB): domain Bacteria; phylum Pseudomonadota; class Gammaproteobacteria. The sequence goes on along the minus strand of JADZCB010000001.1, from coordinate 381 downwards.
TGTAACCGTGCTCGCGGAGAGCCACATCACGATCCATACCTGGCCCGAAACCGGTTATGCGGCGATCGATGTGTTCATGTGCGGCGATGCCAATCCGATGGATTGTCTGACGCTGCTGCAGGAACGCTTCAATCCGCAGACGGTGTCGGCGGACAACTTCCGCCGCGGTCGTCTGCTGCACACACGCGTACAACGCGTCGCCTGATCCTCCTCGGCCGGACGATGCGCCTGCGTCGTCCGGCCCTGTCTTCCGCGCGCTTCACGCGCATCGACCTCGTCGAAACCGGCCTGCCGTTTTTCCGAATGCTGCAAACGATGCCGGCAGCGTAGTCTGCGGCCGCAACGCGCCGTCGATGCGCGCTGCAGTCTGCCCAGCAGACG